>OMTC01000272.1 GCA_900313845.1 uncultured Prevotellaceae bacterium | reverse complement strand
AAATAAGAGGTCAAATCGGTGTGGCTTGTGATAACTTTGAAAACTATGCCCTCGACATGGCAAAATCTTTCCTGCATTACAACAAATTCGAAGGAGTGGAGGACACCTTTCAGCATCTCAACAAACTCACCCCCGAACTCCTTCAACAAGTGGCTCAAGACCTCTTCTCAGAACAAAACCTCACCACGCTCATCTTTCAATAATTGAACCCTCCTACTGCATCTATAAAACAAGGATAACAAAAATAAGATTCAATGAAACAACTCGTATCTTTTCAACCCAAACTCTTTCAATGTTTAAAGACCTATAACAGAGAGAAATTCATGGCAGACCTGATGGCAGGAATCATCGTTGGTATCGTTGCACTTCCGCTTGCCATTGCCTTTGGTATCGCCTCAGGCGTATCGCCCGAGAAGGGTATCATCACCGCCATCGTGGCAGGATTTGCCATCTCTGCCTTTGGTGGTAGCCGTGTGCAGATTGGAGGACCTACAGGTGCTTTTATCATCATCATCTACGGCATCATCCAGCAATATGGACTCGAAGGACTTGCCATCGCCACTGTCTTGGCAGGTATCTTCCTCATCCTCCTCGGTGTGTTCCGTCTTGGCACTATCATCCGCTATATTCCTTATCCCATCGTGATTGGCTTCACCAGCGGTATCGCCCTCACCATCTTCACCACCCAAATCAAGGACCTCTTCGGCCTGACGATTGAAGGAGCAGTGCCTGCCGACTTCATCTCCAAGTGGGGAGTCTATTTCGAAAACTTTTCATCCATCGACCTCCCAACCACCATCGTCGGTATCCTCTCCGTAGCCATCATCGCACTCACGCCAATGGTGTCGAAGAAGATACCTGGTTCACTCATTGCCATCATAATCATGACCATTGTTGGAGTCATCTTGACTAACTTTTTTGGTATTCATGTCGATACGATTGGCGACCGTTTCCAAATCAATCCCAACGTACCCGAAGCTACCGTTCCAGCGCTCACTTGGGTAAGCATCAAGGGACTCATTTCTCCTGCTCTCACCATCGCCATCCTCGGAGCCATCGAGAGTTTATTAAGTGCCACTGTTGCCGATGGTATCATCGGTCATCGCCACAATTCCAACCAAGAACTGATTGGTCAAGGCATTGCCAACATCCTTTCTCCTATCTTTGGCGGTATTCCTGCCACGGGTGCCATCGCTCGCACCATGACGAACATCAACAATGGTGGAAAAACACCTGTTGCTGGTATCATCCATGCCATCGTACTTCTACTCATCTACTTCTTCCTCATGCCGCTTGCAGCCTACATCCCTATGGCTTGCTTGGCAGGTGTGCTCGTGATGGTTAGCTACAACATGAGTGGATGGCGCACCATTCGTCAGATGATGAAGAATCCAAAGAGCGACATCACCGTACTTTGGCTCACTTTCTTCCTCACCGTGATATTCGACCTCACCATCGCCATCGAAGTGGGTATCATCCTCGCTTGCTTCCTCTGCATGCGTCGTATGGCTGAGACCACTCAGGTGAGTGTACTTACTGAGGAAATCGACCCAACGGAAAACACCGAATTTGCCAATCTCAGCATGGATCACCTCCACATCCCTGAAGGTGTGGAAGTCTATGAAATTGATGGTCCTTACTTCTTCGGTGTTGCCAACAAGTTCGAGGACATCATGAACCGCATGAAGGATAAGCCAAAAGTACGTATTATCCGTATGCGTAAGGTGCCTTTCGTAGATTCAACTGGTATTCACAACCTCACCAACCTCATCGAACAAAGCCACCGCAACGGCATCACCATTATCCTTTCGGGTGTGAACGACCGCGTGCGTGCCGTGCTCGAAAAGAACGGTTTCAACGGCTTGGTGGGTGTCAACAACATCTGCGACAACATCACCGATGCCCTCGTCGTCGCCAAGCACCATCTGAAAAGAAAGAAGAATAAGAAATAATGAACGATAAACTATAAAGACCTTCAAACTAAAGAAAGCAATTTTGTGTTTATTATGGAGCCTACAAAGAGTTTGCAAACTTTATGCAAACTCTTTTTTTCGTCCTAATGCAAATGTAAACTATTTGCAAACTTAAATCCTTGGAGTTTTGATAAGAATGCCATAACTTTGTGGCAATCATCACAAAACGAATTATGAATAACAAAACTATCGCATCTCTCCTGCTTACATTTGCAGTTTGTCTTCCTGTGTTTTCACAAACTCCGTCTCATCTTCCGATGTGGGAGCGAAAGAGCGCTCCTGCCGTTATTCTGGGACGTTTTGTTGACTGGAAAGAAGGCGATAAGGACAAAATGCCCAGTTTTTGGGGAAACAAAGAATCGTTGAAGGGTGGTGATTTCCCTGAAATGACCACTGACTCCATTGCACATACCTTTACTTTCGTGTGGGACATCTGCTATCCGCTAAGACATCAATTTGATGGATGGTCTATCTTTCTCTTTCCTGGCGATACCATAAGGCTTGATATCAACAAAAGAGCTTTCGCTGAATATGATGCCTACAAAAAACAATCCGCCGACAGCATCTCCACGCCGAAGTTGCAGGAACTGTGGAAGAAGGCGGTGCATATAGAAGGTGGTACTTTCCCTCAACCCCTGCCCATGCGGATGAAGGAAATAAGAAGTGGTGTAAGTCGAGAATACTCTCAGGCTCATGCCCGTGACTCCTACGACGAATGGTGCGAAACGTGTTGGGATGAGTTTCAGGATGTGGTGAAGCAGTTGGACACGCTCAATCTCACACCACAAGAACGGGAATTCCATAGGATGTTGATTGAACAGGATTATCTCAACAAACTAAGAAATTTCATGTTCGTGAAGACAAGTTGGAAGTTCCTCACGGACGAAGACTCATTGGCAATGTTTGAGAAGCAATTCACCTTCAAAGATCCTCATGTTAGCGAACTGACCTACTACCGCAACATCACTGGCTTCTACGCTTGCCTGAAGAATCTCTTTAACGAGGGAAAAGAGTATATCGAGGCAAACGGATTGGAAGACTCGCCCTTAGGACGGTGGTACAAGGAACTGGACGAAGCCAAGGCTGTGATGACCCGTGTGAAAGCTCGGTTGTCGGTGACGGAAAACCAACTGAATGCTCTCTCGCCAGAATTCCAAGTACAAATCAAGGAGGTGCAGGCATTGATGCAACAGGAGCTTAATGATAGTAAAGGCACTTGTCGGGACTTGCCTGAAGGAGCTCCACAGGAGTGGCTGCCGAAAATCGTAGCCGGACACAAAGGACGCGTCGTTTTCATCGATTACTGGGCCACTTGGTGCGGTCCCTGCCGAACGGGTATGAAGGCGATGGAAAGTGTAAAAGACGAATTGACTGCACGTGGAGTGGATTTCGTGTATATCACCGACACCAGCAGCAATGCCGACGATTGGTTGAGTTACGTAGGCCGACACGCTGGC
>OMTC01000271.1 GCA_900313845.1 uncultured Prevotellaceae bacterium | reverse complement strand
CACCTTGCCATCTACCACCCACTCGTAGGTGTAGTCGTATTCATCGAGTGCTGTGAACTAGTCGCGGTTAATGAGATGGACCTTATCCTCCACCCGTTTGAAGTCGATAGGCTGATAGAAATACTGCACCTCGTAATAATGCGGATGCGGCGTGCGGTCGGGTCCAATCAGTCCATTCAGCACGAAGTTTCCGTCGTTAGGCTTGTCACCGAAGTCACCTCCGTATGCCCAAAACTCGTCGGATTGCAACTGAAGCGACGACGATGGACGGAGCGCACTGCCATCGATAGGCTTGGCGATGCCTTGGTCCACCCAGTCCCAAATGGCAGCACCCACGATGCTGGAGTCGGCATTTATCACATCCCAATACTCCTTCAAATTGCCCATCGAATTGCCCATAGCATGACCGTACTCACGCATGATAAATGGGCGGTCGCTGATTCGCTTTGCCTCTTGTTCCAGTTTGTCGGGTGGCAAATAGCTATCGTCATAGATGGCTGAATACCGACGGTCGCTGTCGCTGAACGGCAGGCGAGTTGAGTCGAGAGCGCAAACGGTGTCGTACATCGCCTTCAGGCATTGACCTGCACCACCTTCGTTGCCCAACGACCAAATAATGATACTCGGATGATTCTTGTCCCTTTCCACCAAGGAACGTGCACGGTCCACATGTGCCTTCACCCACAGAGGATTATCACCGATAATCTTGTTGCCAATGCCATAACCGTGACTTTCCTGACACGCCTCATCCATCACGTAGATGCCATAGCGGTCGCATAATTCATAAAGAAAAGGCATGTCGGGATAGTGCGAAGTACGCAGGAAATTGATATTTGCCTGTTTCATCAGTCGCACGTCCTTTTCCAAGGTTGCAGCATCCACATAACGACCTGTTCGTGGATGGTGGTCGTGACGGTTCACACCTCGCAGTTTCACATTTCGTCCATTCACCTTCATCACCTCGCCACGCACTTCCACTTTCCTCACGCCGAAATGCGTGTCGAAATGCTCTAACACCTTTCCCTGAGCATCCATCAACTCGACAGATACGTCATAAAGGTTGGGCTTTTCAGACGACCACAAGCGTGGGCGCTCCAAGGTTTTCGCCAGTTCCACCGCTATCGTATCTTTCGCTTTCAGCAAATCCACACGTCGCTCCATACTCAAATTGCCGAATTTCATCCGAAGCGTCATGCCCTTCGCAGCTTTTGTGCTCAAATTACAAAGCATCACTTTGCCTTTCACATCGGCACGACTGAAATCGGCTGAAGGCACTGCTGTAATCGTGTAATCAGCCATGTGCTGCAGGGGACGAATCCACAACTGAACAGGACGATAGATGCCACTCAGTCGCCACATGTCTTGGTCCTCCAGGTAACTGCCATCGCTCCAACGATACACCTCCACTGCCAAGCGGTTGCTTCCTGCATGGAGATAACGAGTCACATCGAACTCGGCTGGCGACATCGGATTCTGACTATAACCCACCTCTTTTCCATTCACCCACACATACATCGCCGACTTCACGCCTCCAAAATGAAGGATGATATTCTGCTTGAGTTCATCTTCGGAAACTGTAAAATCAGTGACATACGAACCCACGGGATTGCGATGGTCGTAGGCATACCAGTCACGAGGTGGCTCACTGGTCACACGTGGTTGGTCACTCTTGAAAGGAAAAGGAATATTGGTATAAATAGGCTTTCCATAGCCCTGCATCTGCCAGTTTCCAGGCACAGTGATGAAATCCCAACCACTCACGTCGTAGTCGGAGCGATAGAAATCGGCAGGTCGCGACTGTGGGTCTTTTGCCCAATGGAAACGCCACCGCCCATCAAGAGAACGAATCTCCTTGCACGCTCCCTCTCGCGAAGGCAATTGAAGCGTTGAGTGATACGGCAATTTGTTCTTGCCAATCATCTGAGGATTCTCCCAATCAGGCACAATCTCACTCTGCACTCCACCCTTGTTAGTCCGTTCTTGAGCGTTTGCCACAAGCATTCCAGCCAATGCCAAAGCCAAAGCCAATGCCCTCTCTCCCCTCACAAGAGAGTTGGAGAGGTCTGTCAAACCATGTTTAAATCTGATTCTCATAGTCTTTCTATACAATTAGTTTTGCACGCAAAGTTATAGAAAATCCCTGAAAACCCACTCATCCTTCATCCGATTTCTCATGATTTGTCACAGAATAGGAAAACATCATCCATGCTCGTGTGGAACGAACCTACGATGTGATGTGATGAAATGAAGAATGAAGAATGTAGAATGAAGAATAGTCACTTAGCCCCGAATGAAGAATTTATTTTGTTTTTCAAATTTTCATTCTTCATTCTACATTCTTCATTCTTAATTTCTCACAATCTTCCTTGTCACGCTCCAATTGTGCTTGGAGTTCTTCCAAACTGTCGAACTTCTGTTCTTTCCTAATATATTTGAGGAAAGAGATGCGGAGGTGCTTGCCGTAGATGTTTTCGTGGAAATGGAAGATATGGACTTCGATGCTCACGTGCGAACCATTGTCCAATGTGGGGCGACTGCCGATGTTGAGCATTCCGTAGGCTTCGGTGCCATCTTCTAATCGGACTGACACGGCATAGACTCCGTTCTGAGGAATCAACTTATCATGGCTGACATGGATATTTGCTGTGGGGAAACCAATCTTCCGACCGATGTGGAACGCCTCCACCACTTCTCCCTCCAAGAAATAGGGATAGCCCAAATAGTCCTGAGCTACTGCCACATCCCCTTGCGCCAAAGCCTTACGAATGGTGGATGAACTGACGTGCTTGCCACAATCCAATTCCTTCGCTTGCACCACTTCAATGCCCAATTCCTTGCCATAGCGCACATAATCCTCGAACCCCTCATCGCGGTTATGTCCAAAACGATGGTCATAACCAATGACCAGCACCTTCACTTGCAATTGCTCTTTCAACACCTGTTGCATGAAGTCATGTGCTGAAAGTTGTGCGAGTTCACGGGTGAAAGGAAGGAAAGCCACGAAGTCTGCACCCGATGTGGCAAGAAGTTGCTCCTTTTCCTCTTGAATGGTGAGTAATTTCATCTCAACGTCGGGGCGTAGCACCTTGGCAGGATGCTCGGGGAAGGTGAGCAACACCGACTTCAGTCCACGTTTTTTCGCTTCCTCAATCACCTGATGAATGAGACAGCAATGCCCACGATGCAAACCATCAAAAAAACCTATGGTAGCAACCTTGTCTTTCTGATTCTCAACGATTTGTCTATGTTGGTCGTAAATTATCAAAGTCCTTTTCAATCCTAAATCCTTAGCGAAAAAACAATTTGACTGCAAAGATACAAAAATAATATCAAAAAACTGCTTATTACGTCCCATTTGTTGACACGCGTCAAGAAATGACGGATTAAGTGCAAAAAAGTCACTTAAAATTTAGGAAGTATAGAAAAAAGC
>OMTC01000269.1 GCA_900313845.1 uncultured Prevotellaceae bacterium | reverse complement strand
ATTTCACGGATTTCGTCCTCGGTCTTGTCGTGGAGGTCGTAGCCGCTCTTTTCCTGAATGGCATCGAGGATAGGCAAACGACGGTATGGAGCCTTGAAGGAAATGATGTTGCCGTCGATTTCCACTTCAGGCTTTCCGTTGACAGCAATGCAGATTTCTTCAAGCATTTTCTCGGTGAACGACATCATCCAGTTGTAGTCCTTGTAGCTCACATAGAGCTCCATGCAGGTGAACTCAGGATTGTGTGTCTTGTCCATACCTTCGTTGCGGAAGTTCTTACCGATTTCATACACGCCTTCGAATCCACCCACGATGAGTCGCTTGAGGTAGAGCTCGGTGGCAATGCGCATATACATGTCGGTGTTGAGTGCATTGAAATGCGTGATGAATGGTCGAGCCGATGCACCACCTGGTATCACCTGCAGCACAGGTGTCTCCACTTCGGTGTAGCCTGCTTCGTCGAGGATGCGGCGCATGGTGCGGGTAACAATGGCACGCTTCTGGAATGTTTCCTTCACGCCCTTGTTGACCACCAAATCCACGTAGCGCTGGCGATAGCGAAGCTCGGGGTCGTCGAATGAGTCATAGACTTGTCCATCCTTTTCCTTCACGATAGGGAGTGGCTTAAGACTCTTGGCAAGCACCGTGAGGCTCTGGGCATGTACGCTGATTTCGCCTGTCTGTGTGCGGAAAACGAATCCCTTCACACCGATGAAGTCGCCCAGGTCGAGCAGTTTCTTGAAGACAGTGTTGTAGAGGTCCTTGTTTTCATCTGGGCAGATGTCGTCGCGTGTGATATATACTTGGATGCGTCCTTTTGAGTCCTGTAATTCCACAAAAGAAGCCTTTCCCATGATGCGACGGCTCATCATTCTACCTGCGATGCACACTTCGCGCTGAGGAGCATCGTCTGAAAACTCAGCAATGATATTGGTTGAAAAGGCATTGGTTGGAAATTCGGCAGCAGGGTAAGGGTCGATGCCGAGGTCTTTCAATGCCTGCAGATTCAGTCTGCGGTTGATTTCTTGTTCAGATAATTCTAATACGTTCATGAACGTCTTTTTTAAATTGATAAATTAATGCTCTTCGAGCAGGGACATGTGCTCTTTGGGCAGTGACAAGTGCCGCAAGCGGCAGTGACTCAGTCTCTATGTCCCCACATTTGGGTTTAGATGCCATCCGGATGGTTACTCTCCCCTTTGGGGGAGTAGGAAGGGGGCTTTTTCCCTCTCGGGGGAGTTGGAGGGGGCTATTACTGTGCAAAAGCAGCTGCTTCGCTATCGTAATTTTGAGTTTCCTGATTCCCGTTCCCTTCCATTTCGTTGGCGATTTGAGCAGCTTGCTCTGCCAAAGGTTCGGAAGCTTGTGCTGCGGCCATTTGCTCAGCTGCCTCACGTTCCGCATCGAGGAATGTGTATTCAAAGCTGTTACTCTTTGCAGAAGGGAACTGGCTGCGTGGATCGACATCTTGTCTGTTCTGCAAATGATCAATGATACGATTGTAGGCATCCAATGCACTTTTTGCCTTCAGTTTCACTTTGAAAAGTGTGTCAACATACTGACATTTGCCTGTGTCGGGGTTTTGGACTACGCGCTTAAACATCAAGCTCGCCTCATACCAACCAATATGTGGCTCGTTCAACATTTCCATTTGCGTGCGCTTACGGTCTGCCATTGTCATCCTGTTATCAGAGCGTTGTTCCTTGCGCATCTTCTCTAAATACTTAAACTCAGCCAAATCCTTTGCTTCGGTCTTGAGGAAAAGCACATAATTGCTGTAGCTAACCTTCAGGCGGAAAGGATTCATGTCGTTTGAATCTGCGAAATTCAGAATTCGGTCGATGACGCTATCATCCACCTTGATTTCGCGAATGGAAGAAAGAAAGGCAACAACGTCGTCCATGTTTGTTGCCAACGTCTCATGGTCAAAATACCTAACGTATAGATTCATGATGGATATGTATAAAAAATGAATAAAAAATAGTTGTTACCCAAAATTCAAGGTTTGGAGTTTCAAATCAACTGCTTATCCAAACTTTGAACGTTGAGTGGATTTCAAAATCAAGGCAAAGTTAAAGTAAATTTAGAAGAAAACAAAATAATTGATGTGGAAAAGTAAAACTCTGCTCATATTGAGTCTTGTTTGGAGGTCTGAAAGCCAGATGAAAAGAAAAAAATAAGTATCTTTGCAAAGTTGTAATAAAAATGTGGATGATGGAAAATGTATCTGAATTATTGGAAAAGCTATATTGGGTGGTGGATATTCTGCCCAAACAAGTGACAAAAGACAGTGCAGGGCAATATTTCAAGGTGGAGCAATACTTTTTGAAGCGGAGACCAGCGCTTTGTGAGAAGTTTGTTCGTGTGTTGCTGAAACTGAATTGCTACTTGGATATGGAATTGAGTGAGGATGGCGATAGTTGGACGTTGAATCCTGCTCCTGAAGCATTGGAGCAAGAGATTGGTGCGTACGTGAATGGTGGCCCAACAAATGCCATGCTTTACGTGTTACTTCAGTCAGAAATGACATTGATAGTGATAGACTGGGACAGCACCAATATGACACTCTACAACCCCTCCGAAACACTTCTGGAACTTGTTCGTGAGCTCGTCATGCCCGAAGGACTCTATCTGTGGAAACCCTAAAAAAGAACTGAAAACTGATGAAAATAGTAATAGCCATAGATTCGTTCAAGGGATGCCTCAGTTCGATGGAAGCCAACAAGGCTGCTGCGGAGGGAGTGAAAGATGCTTGTAAGGATGCAGACATCAGGCAAGTGACTGTGAGTGATGGAGGTGAGGGCTTTCTTTCGGCCTATCATGCTGCCATTGGAGGTGAATTCGTGGAACTGACAGTGATGAACCCATTGATGCGTCCTGTTCGAGCAAGGTATTTGCTGAAGGACGGATTGGCTGTGATTGAAATGGCTGAAGCATCGGGGTTGACACTGATAGCTAAGGAAGAGCGTAACCCGATATTGGCAACGACCTATGGAACGGGGCAATTGATTGCAGATGCCGTGAAAAAAGGTGTGGAACGAATTATTGTGGGTTTAGGTGGAAGTGCTACATGTGATGCAGGGCGGGGAATGCTTCAAGCCCTTATCGACAACTTTTCCAAAAACAGAAAGTGGGAAGATATGGATGAATTGAAACGAATACGCTTTACGATTGCTTCCGATGTGAGAAATCCACTTTGTGGAGAACATGGTGCACACTCAAGAAATGGTGGAGCTATTGGAGGCTCGTACAAAACAATTTGCAGAGGCTTCTGCACATCGCTTCGGATTCGATCGTTCAGAGGAAGCTGGAGCAGGTGCAGCTGGTGGGTTGGGGTATGCGCTTATGCAGTATTTGAATGCGGATTGTCAATCGGGTATTGACTTGTTGTTTGAGGCAATGGATTTTGAAAAGTTAGCATGCGATGCGGATTGTGTGGTGACAGGGGAGGGAAGTGCCGATTGTCAGACCTTGATGGGAAAACTTCCCATGGGTGTGTTACGACATGCTGGCAAGGCAGAAGTGTGTCTTATTGCAGGGCAAGTTAATGACCGTCAGGAATTGTTGCAAGCAGGTTTTGCTCATGTGGAGTGTGTCAATCCGCCTGAAATCAGTTTGGAGGAAGCGATGCGTCCAGATGTGGCTAAGCAAAATATACGACGGACGGTTTGTGGAATCCTAAGAACGAACTCTATTTCTTAAAAAAAAACAAAATCTACGGAGTAGGGGGGAGGATGCCTAAACGTGCATAAATCTCCTCAACTCCTCAACTCCGTAGATGATTCCTTCGAAAAGAGGAAGGGAAAGTGGTTATTTTTCAACTACTTTACGTGTTTCGCCATTGCTCATTTTCAGAATGTTCATGCCTTTCTGCATAGCATGCATCCGATAACCATTAATATGGACTTGTAGGGTGTGCCACAGTCGAAAATGAAGAATTGCTTCGGATGCTCATGTCCATTGACGATGAGGGTGGCTTCCTATATTTTATTGTTGGCTATCGTGTCTTAATATCTGTGAACTTCCAGTAGCCGCGTCCATCTACTGCCTCAAAAGAGGTTGCTTCGGGTGGCAGTGGAGGGAAAATGAGTGCATAGCGAAGTTTTTGGAATGGGAAAGGTACAATCACTCTGCCTGGAGCCAACTCGACGTTGTCGGTGCTAACGATGCCCAACTTGCCACCCTTGTTTCCTTTGATGTAGGTCTTAGGATGAGCGGATACAGCGCCTGGACAATAAGGATTTTCGCACTCAAACTCTATTCGAGTCTCCTTGTCGGAAAGACATATACGAAGGATTCGCGTATTTGTGCGCATCTTCTTTGCCTGGCAGATTGGGTTCTCCCTCATGAATTTGTAGGCGGAATAATCGCTCAGCGTCACTTTGTCGTTGTTCAGGATGCTCGCTCCTTCTTCCTTCATCCCTGCCAACTTATAGAGACTTGTGATTTTATTCGACAACTTGTGTTGGTCGATGTAGCCATAGTCGCAATTCAGTTTGGCAGCCTCCTCGTATTTGCTTAATGCTTCAGCATAGCTGCCACTTTCCTCGAGTATCTTAGCGGTTTCGTAGGCTTCGTTGAACGCAGCTTGAAACTGTGCTTTCTGCTGGGCTTGCAGCTTTGCAGCCTGCTGGCGCTCTACAGAACCAAGCACAGCTTTCAGTCCATCACCGATCTGCTGTAATGTGCGGTCGGTCTGAGTCCACTGTGCAGAACATGCCAATGATGTAAAAATGGCACATAATGTTAATAGGATTTTCTTCATACTCATACTTGTTGTTTTAAATTGTTAGAAATATGTGTGATTTATTTTATTCAAGCCAAACGTATTGTCTATAATTATTTTTATGTTGTTGTACATTTTTCTACAAATATATGGATTTCGAACGAACCAATAAAAAGGGAAAATGAAATAGCCAAAAGATTTGTTGCGCAGAATCAATCGTTCTGCGCAGAAAGTGCA
>OMTC01000100.1 GCA_900313845.1 uncultured Prevotellaceae bacterium | reverse complement strand
TCGCTGCGTGCATTCAAATTCCTCACCCACCAACCAAACTTGTTCAAAATTAGCCTCTTGCAGGAAATTTACTATCTTCTGATGCTCCTCCTGACTCACCTCACCTAATTCACGCATGGCACCCAGAATGCACATCTTGTGAGGCAACTCCATCTGACTGAAATTCTGCAAAGCAGCAGTCATTGAAGTAGGATTGGCATTGTAGGCATCAATAATCAGTCGGTTGAAAGCCGTCTGCTCATACTGAGAACGGTTGTTCGAAGGCACATATTCCTCCAATGCCTCACAAATAGCCTCCGCTGGCACATCGAAGAAAGTTCCGATAGTGGCTGCTGCCAAAGCATTGTCGAGATTGTATGCACCTATCAAATGCGTTTGCACTTCATGCCCATTCCATTTGAAATGAAGGAAAGGATTGCAGTCTATGAGTTCTCCATCCACCAAGTTTGGCGATGCGTGAGGAGTGGCAAATCGAGGGTCCTCAGGAGTCGATTCTTCCCGATGGATTCGTCCATAATGGATGAGTTGCAAGCCATGCGAGATGCCAAGGAGATGAGGATTATCATTATTGATAAACACCTGTCCGCCATGCTCACGGATGAAATCGTAGAGTTCACCTTTTGTGCGAATCACACCTTCGAACGAGCCAAAGCCCAGCAGATGTGCCTTACCTACATTGGTGATGATACCGAAGTCAGGTCGTACAATATCCACGAGTGTCTTGATTTCGCCTGGATGATTGGCACCCATCTCCACCACTGCCATCTGATGCTCAGGAGTGAGTTGGAGTAGCGTTTTTGGCACACCGATGTGGTTGTTGAAATTGCCCTGTGTGTAGAGAACCTTATATTTTTTCTGCAACACGGCAGCAATCAGTTCCTTCGTGGTGGTCTTGCCATTCGTACCCGTCACACCAATGATGGTCGTACCGAGTTTTTCCCGATGGAATCGGGCTAAATCTTGCAAAGTCTTCAGTGCGTCATCCACCAAGATGATGCGTTCATCTTGTTCGTCAGCATACTCCTTTTCGTCGATAACGGCGTAGGCACAGCCCTTCTCCAAGGAAGCCTTTGCAAACGCGTTTCCATCGAATGATTCTCCTTTCAAGGCAAAGAAGATGGAACCTTCGGGACAGGTTCGACTGTCGGTTGTGATTTCGGGATGTTGCTTGAAAATCTCGTATAAATCTTGAATTTTCATAGGTTAATGCGTTAATTTATTCCGCAAAGATAGTGCAAAAAAACGAAATGCGGGGATTTCGAGCAAACAAATTGCAATGAAATGTCGCGAAAGCACTCTAACGCGGCTTTGGATTCACTTTTTTTCTGCAGGGGACGTGAACTTACGCGATAGGGGCATTACTCTTGCGCGATAGGGACTCTACTCTTGCGCAATAGGGGCTTTACTTCTGCGCGACTGGGGATTCACTCAAGCTCTATTGGGGATTTACAAAACTTCTATTGGGGATTCACTCAAGCTCTCCTTAGGATTTACTGAAAAAGCGAGGGCTCGTTAATGAATCGGCGAAGGTTCGCCAGCGTCCTGCCGAAGGCTCGCGAAGACGATGGCGAAGGTTCGCGCAACTAGTTGAACCAAAGGATTGCCGCAGTCAATTCCCAAGGGGAAGTGGCATGAATCGAAGAATCGATTCACTTCATTCCCCTTTTCTTCTTGCAGAATGATAGCAAGAGGATGGATTTCTGTTCATATTTCTCTATAGAATTTCGCTATTTCGTAAATAATCGTTATTTTTGCATAGTTTTTGATAGAAAGCATGCTAAACTACACCATCAATGCCAACGGACAGCTGATTGACTTGGGCACGCCTCAGGTGATGGGCATTTTGAACGTGACACCCGACTCCTTCTATTCGGGAAGCAGAAAGCAGACCGAAACGGAAATTGCGGAACGGGTGGAACAAATCCTTGCTGAAGGTGGGCAGATGATTGACATCGGTGCCTATTCTTCGCGCCCCAACGCTGACGACGTTTCCACAAAGGAAGAAATGGAGCGCCTCAGACGAGGACTTCGCATCCTTCGTGAGAAAGCCCCCGATACCATCGTGTCGGTAGATACCTTCCGAGCCGATGTGGCAAAGATGTGCGTGGAGGAATATGGAGTGCAAATCGTCAACGACATCTCGGGCGGCGAACTCGACAAAGAGATGTTTCCCACGGTGGCACGTCTTGGTGTGCCCTACGTGCTGATGCACATGAAAGGGACGCCACAAACCATGCAGGAGGCACCACACTATGATGACCTCATGAAGGAGGTGCTGCTTTATTTTGCTGAGAAAATCCAGCAGCTGCGCGACTTGGGACAGAAGGACATCATCCTCGACCCAGGCTTTGGTTTTGCCAAAACGCTGGAGCATAACTATGAGTTACTCAGCCACTTAGAGGCACTCCAAATCTTCGAGCTACCTATCCTCGTAGGTGTTTCTCGCAAAAGCATGATTTACAAACTGCTGGGCACCACAGCTCAGGAAGCCCTCAACGGCACCACGGTTCTCAACACCATTTGCCTCATGAAGGGATGTGCCAACATCCTGAGGGTTCACGACGTGAAGGAATGTGTGGAAGCCGTGAATATTTATCAACAATTGTATAAAAATAACCTCTAAATAACAGAGCAACCACTCCCTTCCTCTGAGGGAAAGACACGGGGGTGGGTCCTCTTTCCTAACATGATAGATTTCGGAATAAAAGACGTTATTGATATTCTGCTCGTTGCACTGCTTTTGTACAACATCTACAAGTTGATGCGCGATTCGGGTTCACTGAATGTGTTTTACGGCATCTTGGTGTTCATCATCATGTGGATTATCGTTTCGCAAGTGCTGGAGATGAAACTCCTCGGCAGCATCTTCGACAAACTCGTCAGCGTGGGTGTGCTGGCACTTATCATCCTGTTTCAAGAAGATATTCGTCGATTTTTCCTCACCTTGGGTTCCAACAACCGATTCTATTCTTTCCTGAAACTCTTTTCGCGGAAGAACATGGAAAGCCAAGAGGAAAATCCAGCCATCATGCAGATTGTTCGTGCTTGCGACTACATGAGCAAGAACTTCGTTGGAGCTCTCATCATCATCAGGCAGGAGATGTCGCTGATTGACATTGAAAATACTGGCGAAACCATCGATGCCAATATCAATGCCCAGCTCATCAAGAACATTTTCTTCAAGAACTCCCCACTCCACGATGGTGCCATGATTATCGACAACAATCGCATCACCTCGGCTGCCTGCATCCTCCCCGTCTCGCACAACACGAACATTCCGAAGGAACTCGGTCTGCGCCACCGTGCTGCACTGGGTATCACCCAGCAGAGTGACGCTGTTGCCATTATCGTTTCGGAGGAAACAGGACAAATAACTATGTCGAGAAGAGGTGAATTCAAGCGAAATATCAGCACCGAAGAATTGGAGCGCTATCTCTCCACAATTATGAAATAAACAGAATGGACCCACGCCTCCACGCAACACGATGAGGAGCGGGTTCGTTTACCTTTAAAATAACTATCAATATGTACAAGAAAATCCTAACTATCACGCTTTTAGCCTTCACATTGTGCTCCACCTTGGAAGCACAAAAAATGCCTAAACGCGCAGACGTGCTGAAAGCCATGAACTGCGCCAACGACTATTTCATCCGCAAATATCCCGACGCTACCAAACCAACTTTCGTGAAGAGGGAGCGTCCGAGCAACCTGTGGACACGTGGCGTGTATTTCGAAGGATTGATGGAACTCATCAAACTCAATCCAAACAATCAGCAGAACACCGACTACATGGAGTCGTGGGGAAGCTTCCACAAGTGGACACCTCGCAATGGTGTGAAGACACGCGACGCCGACGACTATTGCTGCTCGCAGGCTTATCTCGACTACTACAATTGGAAAAAGTATATAAGCTCTACCATTTTAAAAACGAGCGTGTCTTTAAAAGTGAATTTGGTGGTTGATGCGAGCATGATAGAACCAACCAAAACTTGCATGGCTAATCTGATGGAACTGGCTGACACGGAACCAGATCCTAACAGCAAGGCAAAATTCAATGGCTCCAGCATCCACGATTGGACTTGGATTGATGCCATTCAGATGGGACTCCCTGTGCTCACCACCCTCGAGGCCATGGCAGATACCAAAGAGGAGGCAGAAGCCTATAGCAAGCAAGCTTATCGCATGTATATATGGACTCGCGACACCTTGGCAGGCGGACTTTTCAACGAGGCAGAAGGTCTTTGGTGGCGTGACAAGGATTTCGTTCCACCTTACAAGGAGCCAAATGGAGAGAACTGCTATTGGAGCCGCGGAAACGGTTGGGTATATGCAGCGCTTGTTCGCGCCATGGAGGACGCGATGGAATCGAAGAACAAAGGCAACCACAACGACCATTTCAGCACCTACAAGGCAGACTTCCTCAGCATGACCAAAGCACTGGTGAAATGCCAGCGCAAGGATTATTTCTGGAATTGCAGTCTGCACGACGACACCCACTTCGGAGGCAAGGAACTCACGGGCACTTCCCTCTTCATCTATGGCATGGCTTGGGGAGTTCGCAACAATATGCTCGACAAAGAGACCTATCTGCCAATCATCGCAAAAACATGGAAGGCGATGGTGAAGAAGTGCTTGCACAAGAATGGTTTCTTGGGCTATGTGCAAGGAACGGGTAAGGAACCAAAGGACTCTCAACCAGTGGGTTACAACACAGAGCCCGACTTCGATGACTACGGATTGGGCTGCTTCCTCTTGGCTGGTAGCGAGGTATATAAATTGGCGAAGTAAAGAAAGCAAAGTAAAGCAAAAACCATAAAATCTATGAAATTGAAACACTTATTCTTGATGTTGCCCTTGCTGCTTCTCTGTTCCTGCAATGGGGACAAAGCTGAAAAGAAAGGCGGCTCGAAGGTGAGAGGTGCATCGACTTCCGCGCCTTACGAATTGCTCGTGGTGTGCAACAAAGACTGGTTAGGAACCACCAATGGCGAGGCATTTCGTCAAATCGTGAATGCCACGATTCCTTGTCTGCCTCAAGAAGAGCAGTATTTCCGCACGACGACTATCGACCCATCGAATTTCACGAAGTCGTTCATGTTTTACGCGAACATTATTTCAGCAGAAATCAGTAGGAAATACAAGAAGCCAGAGTGCCGAATCGCACGCGATGTGTATGCTCGCCCACAAATCATCGTTTCGCTCACCGCACCCGACAATGCCTCGTTCAATGAACTCTGTGAACAGAACCGAGAGCAAATCCTGACGGTTTTCACGGATGCTGAATTGTTGCGCGAGCAGGCAAAACTGAAGAAGAAATCGAGCCTCACCGTCATGAACCAAGCAAAAAAACAGTTTGGTTGCGAAATTCGCACGCCTGACGACATCAATTTCATCAAGAAAAAAGCGGACAATTTCTTCTGGGCTTCCACGGAAATCGATGGAGAATACAACAACCTGCTGAACTTCTGCATGTATGCCTATCCTTACACATCGACCGACGCCTTCCAAATCGACAATTTCCTCCAAAAACGCGAGGAATTCATGAAGAATAACGTGCAAGGACTCGAAGAAGGGCAATACATGACGTACAATCCTCAAAGCATCGAGGCGAAGAATCTGGAAATTGACGGTCACTTCGTGCTCGAAGTACGTGGACTTTGGGAAATGGAGAAAGTGGCGCTCGGAGGTCCTTTCATCAGCTATGCACAAGTGGATACCACCAACAGCCGCGTCATCGTGACCGAGGGCTTCGTCATGGCGCCAGGCAAGAACAAACGCGAGTTCATCCGTCAACTCGAAGCCAGTCTCCGCACACTCAAAATGCCGTAAGTTTTCAATTTTCCCCCATTAATCCCATTATCCTCCATCATCCCCATTCTCAATAACAATGAAAAAAGCACTCTTCTCCCTCATACTCCTTTCCTCTGCTTTTGCTGCTCAAGCACAGCAGTGGATAGACATTCCCCAAGAAGCCAAGCCTTACACACGCTGGTGGTGGTTAGGTTCTGCTGTCGATGAAAAAGGACTCGACTACACACTTTCGGAATATGCCAAAGCAGGCATCGGCGGCGTGGAAATCACGCCTATCTATGGCGTGAATGGCAACGAAATGAACGAATTGAAATACCTCAGCCCTGAATGGATGAAAATGCTGAAATACACCGAAGAGAAAGGTGGAAAGCTCGGCGTGGAAACCAACATGGCAACAGGTACAGGATGGCCTTTCGGCGGTCCGAACGTTCCACTGAGCCAAGCAGCATGCAAGGCTATCTTCCAAGAATATCCCTTAGCCAACATCGGAAAGGCAAAAGTGCTGGACATTTCTTGCACCGACACAAAGCAGAAGCAAGCACCTACCCTCTCCCGCGTGATGCTTTTCTCGCCTGACCACGTGACCGACGACATCACCGAACTTGCCCGTAGGACGAAAGATGGAAAGGGATATGAACTGCCACTGAAAGATTTGAGAATCGCAGCACACGATAAAATCATCGTCCTCTACGTGGGTAGAACGCAGCAGATGGTGAAGCGTGCCGCTCCTGGCGGAGAGGGTTTCGTCATCGACCACTTCGACAAAGAAGCAGTGCGAAGCTATCTTGCTACGTTTGATACGGCTTTCAACTCGTCGCGCACCCCTCGTCCTCACACCTTCTTCAACGACTCCTACGAAGTGTATGG
>OMTC01000299.1 GCA_900313845.1 uncultured Prevotellaceae bacterium | reverse complement strand
AATCAGCCATTTTTTCATAAAGATAGATATTAGTTTGGTTTTTCATTGATGATTTGTTGCCTCAAGTAATCAAAGTAGTCCTCAGGGAGCACCGTGTCGGGCAGATAGTTCACATACAGATTCTTCACGCTTTCAGCATCCTTTTCGCAAGCCTCTTTCAGATACTCCAACGCCTCCTTCATGTGCCCACATCTGAATTCAGCCAGCGACATATAAGCGAATGCACTATTCTTCTGAGGGAAATTGTCCTTCTTTTCGTCATATTGCAGCACGGTTTTCAGCAAGTCGCAAGCTATCTCTGAATAGTCGAATGCCAAGAACCGATTTGCCACGTATAGCATGGCGTAAGGAACACTCTCCGAATGATTGATATAGTAGATAAACTTCTGTAGTGCATGCTTCAGGTCGTTCAGTCCCAAATACGCATTACCCAACAGCAGCACATACTCCAGTTTGCTTTTATCCAGTCGATGAGCCTTCTCTGCAAAATGCTTTGCTTCCTCAAATGCCCCACAAGCAAAATATCCATCAGCGATTTCGCCCAAAGTGTATGCCTTTTGCTCATTGCTTCCTGTCAGATGCTTCGAGTGTTGGCTGGCTGAATTCAGATATTTCAGTGCATTCTCCTTGTCGTTGAGGGCACAATAGCAAAAAGCGATATATTGGTCTGCGGCAGGAGAACCATTGTTCATCTCACGCACTTTTAGGAAAATGTCGAGTGCCTTCTGATAATTGCAAAGACTATAAAAACTATGTGCCTTTGCCATCAAACAAGTATCATCATTTGGCGAGATAGCAAGCGCAAAATCCAGCGAGTTCAGTGCCTCCTCATATTTCCCTTGCATGTTCTGTGCCATAGCAAGTACCAACCAGCCATTTTCCAAATAAGGATTATAATCCAGCAAGCGAGTGTAGGCGATTTCAAGTAACTCTCAATCCACTCCCTAATCTGCTTGTCGGCATCAATCGAAGAAAGCTCCACATACGACATCAGCACATGGATATAGGCACTGCGCATCTCACGCTCAGCATCATCCTCCGACACGGGTTCATCCATGTCGTCATCCAAGTCATCTTCCATCGTGAAATTGCGAGAATTGCCTCTTCCATATTCCCATTCCTTCTCCACGTCCTGAAGCCACTCATGAAACATCGCATCTGCCTCTTCCACATTTTCCTCCACCGCATATTTCAATTGCGCTTGCAGATATTTCACGTCGTAATTCTTCTGAGGGTCAAGCACTTCCACCAGTTCCATCGCCTCATCAAAATGATGCAGATAAATCAGCACACCAGCCTTCACCGACATGAGCAATTCATCGCTGGGATGCAACCTCATTCCCTCATTCACCGCATCCAACGATTCCAGCGGTTTATCAAGGTCGAGGTAATAGTCCGATATGTCAATGAAATCGTCTGAATCCAAATAGCACGAATGACCCTCCCGTTTCGATTTCTCATAACGGGACAGCACACGCTTAAATTCATTCGTTTCAAACGTATTCATTCAATTAAATTAAGAATGATGAATGAAGAATAAAGAATTAAGAATGAAGAATGAAAAGTACATCCATTTGGAATGGCTTACCCTATTTGCAGAGTAAAATACATTCTTCATTCTACATTATTCATTCTACATTATTACTTGTTAGCTTTAGCCCAATTGTCCTTCAATCCCACCGTTCTATTGAATACCAGATGCTCAGGCGTAGAATCAGGGTCGATATTATAGTATCCAATGCGCTGGAACTGCAAGTAATCGAGAGGCTTACGAGTCTGAAGCCATTTCTCCACGTAAGCATGCTTGTTGATTTCCAAACTGTTTGGATTCAGGAACGGACGCATCGCCTCAATACCGCGCACACCATGCTCGTCGCTATATTTCTTCACTTCGTCGCGTGGATTCTCCACCAACCAAAGCCTGTCGTAATTTCTCACCTCTGCCTCAAGACAATGCTCGCAGCTCAACCAATGAATCGTAGCCTTCACCTTGCGGTTGGCATCAGGCATACCACTCTTCGTGTTAGGGTCATAGGTAGCATAGATTTCCTCTATCTCGCCTGTCTCCTCATTCTTCTTGAAGCCTGTGCAATTGATGATATACGCATTCTTCAGACGCACTTCGCGACCCACACTCAGGCGGAAGAACTTCTTAGGAGCATCCTCCATGAAGTCATCGCGCTCAATCCACAACTCCCTGCTGAACTCAATCTCATGCGTACCATCATCAGGGTTCTCTGGATTGTTGATAGCAGTCAACGTCTCCACCTGTCCCTCTGGATAATTCGTCAAGATAAGTTTCACAGGATTCAGCACTGCTGACACACGCTGAGCCCTCTTGTTCAAATCATCACGAACTGCCGACTCCAACAATGCCATCTCGTTGAGTGCATCGAAGGTGGTGTAACCAATCTTGTCGATAAAATTCAAGATGGATTCAGGACTATATCCATGTCTTCTGAAACCGCAAATAGTTGGCATACGAGGGTCATCCCATCCGTTCACCACCCCTTCTTGAGTCAGTATCAAGAGATTACGCTTCGACATTAAAGTATGAGTTAAATTCAGCTTGTTAAACTCAATCTGTCTTGGGCGGTTATCATTCAGAGGTTCCTCACCGCGAGTCTGCTTCAACCAATCAACAAACAAGTCATAGAGCGGACGATGGCTCACGAATTCCAAGGTGCAAAGCGAGTGCGTCACTCCCTCGAAGAAGTCACTCTGGCCATGCGTATAGTCATACATAGGATAGGCATTCCATTTGTTGCCCGTTCTGTCGTGAGGCATATTCAGCACACGATACATGATTGGGTCGCGGAAGTGCATGTTAGGACTTGCCATGTCAATCTTAGCACGCAAAACCATCTTTCCACGTTCCATGCGTCCACTGTTCATTTCCTCAAACAAACGCAGATTTTCCTCCACAGGTCTATCCCTATAAGGACTATTCACTCCAGCCTGCGTAGGAGTACCCTTCTGGGCAGCAATCTCCTCACTGGTCTGCTCATCCACGTATGCCTTGCCCTGCTTGATGAGTTCCACAGCAAAGTCCCACAACTGCTGGAAGTAGTCGCTCGCATACAGAATCTTACCCCACTTGAAGCCCAGCCACTGGATGTCCTCCTTGATAGCCTCTATATATTCATTGTCCTCCTTCTGAGGGTTCGTATCATCAAGACGGAGGTTGCAAACACCACCATATTTCTTCGCCATACCAAAATCTATGGCAATCGCCTTGGCATGACCGATGTGCAGATAGCCATTGGGTTCAGGTGGAAAACGAGTCTGAATCCGTCCACCATTCTTGCCTTCTGCAAGGTCCTTTCTCACAATCTCTTCAACGAAGCTCACTGATTCATACTTCGTTTCTTCCGTCTTTTCGATGCTCATATTGTTTGCTCTATATTTTTATGTTTTATACTGCTAATTAAATTTGTGCAAATTTACGAAATTATTTCCAAATGATTTCACCTTTCTGCATAAAAAATCTATACCCCTGCCACCTACGACAAAGGTATAGATTCATCCTTCCCTACGCCCTCAAGCACCGAGAAAGCATTAGCTTTGGCATTAGCTTTGGCTACCATCCGGATGGCAAACCAACGCTAACGCCAAAGCTAAAGCCTATAATAGCGTTAATTATTCGTCAAAATGATATTCACCAGAACCACCACGTCGGAAATGTTTATTGTTCCATTGCCATCAACATCGTAAGCAGATACATCGACAGAAGAAGATGATTCTGAACTTAAAATGTAATTGACGAGAGTAACCACATCTGAAATATTCGCTACATTATCATTATTGATATCTCCAATGATTCCGCTCTTCTCAACAACATTAGTGAATCGATTCCAATCAGCCTTCGACTGATACTGGCTCTTCGTGCCTTTAGGAACATAAAGAGTAGCATTTTCGCAGCCATTGAAAGCATTCGCTCCTGTTTCAAAAACATTTGTAATTTCAGAAGTCACGGAGGTCAAGCCTGTGCAATTATGAAAGGCTCTAACTCTAATGGTTGTTTTTGCATTTTTTCCAATGCTGGTAACGGATTTAGGAATTGTCAGAGATGTCAAGTTTTGACAATTATAAAATGCAGAAATTCCAATGCTGGTGACGGAGTTTGGAATCGTAACGAAGTTCAACTCTGTACAATTATAGAATGTATATTGTCCAATCTTTGTGACGGAGTTTGGAATCGTAACAGAGGATAACTTTGGACAATAATAAAATGCAGAAGCACCAATGCTGGTGACAGAGTTAGGAATTGTAACGGTGGACAAGTTTGTGCAGAAATAGAATGCAGAAGATCCAATGCTGGTAACATATTTTGGAATCGTAACGGATGACAGACCTGTGCTATACTGGAATGCATAATTTCCAATGCTTGTGACGGAACTTGGAATCGACACTGAGCTTATATTTTTACAACACTTGAATG
>OMTC01000268.1 GCA_900313845.1 uncultured Prevotellaceae bacterium | reverse complement strand
TGGTTCTTTCAGCTCTTGGGTTTTCGCTATTTTTTTGAAAAGTTTCTTTCCAAATTTCCACGAAACAAAGCCATAAATTGTCATGGCAAGGTAGTAGAATTCCATGCCACAGTCGGCATAGAGTCCCTTTTGATAATAGAGCAAGATGCCCAAAGACTGCATCAGAAAGCCTACGAGCCACATCCAAATGCTTGCTTTCACCTCCAAGAGGATATAGAGCAAGCCTAACACGGTCGTGGTGATGTCAAGCCAGTGATTTTGTAAGAAGTCAAGCATATAAAAGGACATAAAGAGTGGCTTCGGCAAAACCGAAGCTTACGGTAAATGAAGAATGATGAATGAAGAATGAAAAATGCTTTGCTGTTGAAAACCGTAATGAAGAGAGTAAATTTTATTCTTCATTCATCATTCTTCATTCTTCATTAAAAGTTAATATCCAAGTGTGCCATGAAATTGAAAGGAGCTGATGGTGCAAAGCCCACAGCCTCAGAGTCGCGTAAGCCCCATGTGTTCACTGCATATACGTTTCCGTTGTTGTCCTGACGGAACTGAGGAGCAGCCCAACCGTTGTTGTCGAACTTGGCGCTGAACACGTTGTAGAGGGTCACACCCACTCTGGCAGACTTCAGATTCCAATGAGGAATGGAGAACTGATAGCTGAGGTCGATGTTCGTTGTGAAGTGCTTTTTCAGCATCAGGGTTTCGGTGGTCTTGTGCGCATCGTCCATTGCCCAGTCGCTCCAGCAGGTCATTTCCTTCACGCCGTAATTGGTGAGATACTGTTCGCCTATGAATTGACTTTGGATGGCAGCGTCAAAGCCCTTGTAATTGAAGCTAAAAATATTGTTGAAGATGAATCCTGGGGAGAAGCTCAACGGCGTTTCGCCTACATTCACAACAGTGGAATAGTCGTCGAGCGTCACCATCATGTTCTTGGCACGGTTCTTCGAGAAGGTGGCATTGGCATCCCAACGGAACCAATCCACAGGCTTCCATGCTGCCTCCAGTTCAATACCCATGCGGTAGCTCTTGTCGATATTCTTCGTGATTGCCACTCCTTCGTCGTCCAATTCGCCTGTCAGAACAAACTGGTCCTTGTAGTGCATGTGGTAGAGGTTGATGCCTGCTGTGAAGTGCTCGCTCTGGAACTGATAACCCACTTCCACATCGCCCATGCGCTCTGCCTTGATTTCCTCGCCGTAGTGTTCCTCGTAGTGGTCGCGAGTAGGTTCACGGTGTGCAATGGCGTATGATGCATAGACGCGGTGGTTCGGTGTGATTTCGTAGTTAAGACCGAACTTTGGATTGAAGAAATCGAAGTTGTTGTTCAACTTGATGTCAATCATTTTGTCGTTGGAATCCATGTCACCTATTGGACCATCCATCTGGAAGTTGATGTGGCGATACTGCAAGTCGGCAAAGGCACTCAGTCCCTTGGCAAATTCCCAGTTCACCTTGCCATAGAAGTTCAGGTCTGTTTTCTTTGAGTCGTTGTCAAAGTATTTGAAATCTGGCAGAAGGTTTGGCAAAGGCAATGTCACGCTTTCAGCACCTTTGTAGAAAGGACTGCCCACCCAGAGCACACGACCAATGCGGTCGGAATGGTAGTGGTTCCAGCCTCCTCCCAAGTTGGCTGACAGTCCCTCGTGATTGTCGTAGTTGAGGGATGCGATGGCACCGTAGAAGTCTTTAGCGCCTTCCTTGCGCTGCACGATGTTGGCACGCATACTCTTGTCGTTGGTCAGCAACCACTGATAGAGCTTCTTGTTGCTCTTCATCTGGTCGTAGTCGTAGCTGTCGTGCGTGTAGTGGAGCGCCATGTTCAGTTTCCAATCCGTTCCCATCAACTGATTCCAGTGCAACTGATAATGCTGCTGATGGTAGTTGTCGTATTGGTCATCATAGAAACGTGCTTTTCCCTCTGCGTCATAATAGAGTCCACAAGAATTGTAGCGACGACCATAGAGCGACTGCTCATATTTCGATGTGTAGTTCCAAGCCATGTAGGTTTTCTCCGTACCGTTGAAGGTGATGAACTTCACACTGGTGTTGTCGTTGAAATAGCCCGCTTGCAGGAAATAGGAGTTGAGGCGCGATGTGGCACGGTCGATGTAGCCATCACTTCCGATGTTCGATAGTCGTCCCTGCAAACCGAAATGATGGTTAATCAGTCCAGTGCTGAAGCGCAGCGTTTCCTTGTGGGAGCCATACGAACCGACAGATGTGCTGAAGTTTACGTATGGTTTCGCGTTGATGTTCTCCGTCAGCATGTTTACCGTGGCGCCAAATGCACCTGCACCATTGGTCGAGGTACCCACACCACGTTGAATCTGCATCGACTGCAAGCTGCTGGCGAAGTCACCCATGTTGGTGAAATAGACGAGCGAACTCTCGCTGTCGTTGAGTGGCACACCGTTGGCGGTGATGTTGATGCGCGATGGATCCACACCTCTGATGCGCAGACCTGTGTAGCCGATGCCAGCACCTGCGTCGGTGGTCGTTGTCACACTGGGCGTAAACGAAACGAGGAACGGCACGTCCTGGCCATGGTTCTGCTTGTTGATGTCCTCACGACTGATGTTCGTGAAAGCCATAGGTGTTTTGCTCGTGGCACGCAGTGATACCACTTGCACGTCTTGCAGTGTGATAGTCTTCAGGGAGTCGGATTCAGTCACTTGTGCTGAACCCAAAGAACAGGTTGCCACAGTGAGCAACCCCAGAAAGAATCTTTTCATTTTTGTTTCCTTTATTATTTAATGTACAACAATAAAGGGGTTTGTCATGCACCATCCCTACGCCGGCATTACCCGTATCAGGTTCTGAGGGTATGATCTCAGCCTCAACTTCACATGAAGTTGAAGCACCCCTTCGTTTCCCAGTTTGGGAAATCGGGTGCAAAGTTACTGCAAGTTGAGTGAAATACCAAATTTATTTGAGTATTTCCGAAACGCAGCCTAAATTCGACGTAGTCAACGTTACTGCTTTTATCTGAAAAACACGCTATGTTGTGGCAATTAAATGCATCGTTTCTCCTTATAGCACTTCAATGATGCCGTTTTCCACTCTGAATCTCACGTTCTTTCCGCCGAAAGTCATGCCATACACCTTGTCGCCATCTTCCTTGTACTGAGGACGTGGATCTTGTGCCAGCACTTTTCGTAGCACCACGAGTTCCTCTTCCGAAAACTCCTTGTGCATCGCTTCTGGTATGACCACCTCCAAGGTTTTCCACTCGTTCGCTTCCACGAAACCTGCCTTTGCCTCAGCATGAGCATCCGTAAATGGGATATAGGGCTTGATGTCGTAGATGGGTGTACCATCCATCAAGTCTGCACCCAGCACCGTGATGACAGGTGCATTTCTTTCGGTGAATTCGACCTTTTTGAGCTTTACAGACGATAATCCTAAGGGATTAGGACGGAAAGGAGAGCGCGTGGCAAACACTCCCAT
>OMTC01000263.1 GCA_900313845.1 uncultured Prevotellaceae bacterium | reverse complement strand
CAATAATTCTTCATTTTTCACTTCTCACTTTTCACTCTTCACTTTTATAGGGGTTGCCTCTGGCTCGAAATGAAGTTTAAAATTAAAACGTAAAATTATTTTAAAATTCTAAATCATAATTCTAAATACAATTTCAAGCGAAGCGTCCCAAATCCTTTTTAATCCTTCAAATCCCTGACAATTTTTCACTTTTCACTTCCCACTTTTCACTCTCTTAGTCACCACGTATGTTTCAACACAAAGATTCAAAAGATAGAAAGCGACGGCACTTATGACAAACTCCACAACATGGTCCTTCACAAGAATGATGTAAACCGCAATCAAGATGATTGTCAATAACATCTTCACCATCTTCGAAATCATCAGTACCTTCATGAAGTGCTTTCCCTGCATGGCATCTGCAACGGGATTCTCTACAACACCTTTTCTATCTATCAGGAACGAGAGCACCATTTCCATCAGCCAATAAACCAACAAGATGAAGGGATAGGCATCAAACCAATACTGAGGGAACCAAAGCTTGCATGCAAATCCAAGAAGGACACCTATGAGAAAAACCACTGTGGCTAATGCCTGCAATTTCACTCGCATACCACAACAATTTTATCGTCCTTGATTCTCACCACACCATCGCCACACTCCATTTCCTGAGTGTCGGTAACGATTTTTCCTCGTTTCACCTCAGCTATCATAGGGGCATGACCTGGCAAGAACTCCATTAATCCCTTGGCTGAAGGAAACTGAAAGCGCTTCACTTCGCCTTCGAAAGAGACACCTTGAGGTGTGATGATACTCAGAATCATAATGCCTGTTGTTTGAGTTTTTCAGCTTTTTCGAATGCCTCTTCAATCGTTCCCACGTTGAGGAATGCCTGCTCAGGCAATTCGTCGCACTCACCGTCAAGAATCATCTTGAAACCCTTGATGGTGTCTTCGAGGCTTACCATCACGCCAGGCACACCAGTAAACTGCTGAGCCACGGCAAATGGTTGACTGAGGAAACGCTGCACTCGTCGAGCACGGCTCACCGTGAGCTTGTCCTCATCACTCAGTTCCTCCATACCGAGAATGGAGATAATATCTTGCAATTCCTTGTTGCGCTGCAGAATCTGCTTCACTCGCTGAGCCGTGTTGTAGTGGTCCTCGCCCACCACGTTAGGGTCAAGGATTCTACTGGTAGAATCGAGCGGATCCACTGCAGGATAAATACCCAGCTCAGCAATCTTACGGTTGAGCACCGTAGTAGCATCGAGGTGAGAGAATGTAGTGGCAGGAGCAGGGTCCGTCAAGTCGTCCGCAGGCACATACACAGCCTGCACAGAAGTGATGGAACCGTTTTTCGTACTGGTGATGCGCTCCTGCATCTGTCCCATTTCGCTGGCAAGCGTAGGCTGATAACCCACAGCACTTGGCATACGTCCCAAGAGGGCGGACACCTCACTACCTGCCTGAGTGAAACGGAAGATATTGTCGATGAAGAGAAGAATATCACCACCTCCCATGCCGTCGCTACCATCGCGGAAACTCTCAGCAATGGTCAATCCGCTGAGTGCCACGGAAGCACGTGCGCCAGGAGGTTCGTTCATCTGACCAAACACCAGACTCACCTGACTCTTCTTCAGTTCCTCCTTATCTATTAAAGAGAGGTCCCATTTTCCTTCGTCCATGGCTTGCTTGAATTTCTCACCATAGCGGATGACACCACTCTCAATCATTTCGCGAAGCAAGTCATTACCCTCACGAGTACGCTCACCCACACCCGAGAACACAGAGAAACCATTGTTTTTCTTTGCCACGTTGTTGATGAGCTCCTGAATGAGCACCGTCTTGCCCACACCGGCACCACCAAAGAGTCCGATTTTACCACCCTTGGCGTATGGCTCAATCAAGTCAATCACCTTGATACCCGTGTGGAGCACCTCCTGAGCAGGACTCAGTTCATCGAACTTTGGAGCTTCGCGGTGGATAGGCAATGCACCCGTCCTACTCATCGGCTCCATGCCATCGATTGGTTCACCGTTCACGTTCATCAACCTGCCCTTCACCTGAGTGCCAACAGGCATGGTGATAGGACGACCAGTCGCTACGGCTTCCATGCCACGACGCAAACCGTCGGTTGAATCCATAGCAACACATCTGACAGTGTTTTCACCGATGTGCTGCTGCACTTCAGCCACGAGTTGCTTTCCATTGCTACGATTGATAATCAGAGCGTCATGGATACGAGGCATCTTTTCAGCAGCGAAATGGACATCCACCACTGGACCGATTATTTGCGATATACTTCCTGTTATTTGTTCCATTTATAAACTCCGTTATAAAATGAAGAATGAAGAATTAAGAATGAAGAATGTAGAATGTAGAATGAAGAACCTTTAGCTCGACGAAGTCAAACTTGAGTAATAATTATAAAATGAGGAATGACGGCTTTCATTCTACTCCCCTCGCCCTTTGGAGAGGGGTCGGGGGTGAGGCTTTCATTCTTCATTTATTTAAATACTTGTCATTAGCAGCAAGAACTTCCTCGATTTCGCCGATGAAAAGGATATGGATGTCGCCCTTCTCGTAGTTTTTGTCAAACACATCCTTGTCGATGAACTTCTTCTTGTCGAGAGGATCCACATACAGTTTGCGGCATTTGAACACGAGCTCAGCTTCACCCACGTATGTACACTTATCCTCAACCACAGGAGTAAGGCCTGCACCCACGAACTTGTCCTGACGAACGCCAGACACAGTGCCACAATACACCATGTGCTTCTTGTATTCGTCCGACAGCACAGAGAGCGTGAAATGGTCGCACTGGTTGAGGAAATTCATTGTGTGGCGCGAAGGACGCACATAGATGGTAGCCACAGGCTTATCCCAGAGCACACCAAAGCCGCCCCATGAAATAGTCATCACATTGTATCCCACTTCCTGATTACCAGCCGTAAGGAGCATCATTCTATTGACCAAAGAAAAGGGATTGCACTGTAAATCCTTATAGTTAATTTTTTCCATATTGTGTTGTTAATTATTAGTTCTTATTTTAAGATGGACGTTCCCTACCCCCATCATCAGAGGCAAGGAAACACGCATGATTCACTCATCATGCAGTAAAGGTAAAGAGGTATGTTTTTTATACAACAGTTGCAAAGATACACAAATTTTATTTTCGTTTCAATGAATTTTGAAAAATCTTTCAAAAAAAATAAATTATGTGGCTATTTTCAAACGTATATATAGATTTTTGAGCTCAAGAGAACGCCCCCGAAGCCTAAAGGGCTAAATCGTTTAAAGTTTAAAGATTAACGATTTTAGTTTAGCAATAACGCTCAGCTTATATTTTCAACAACCTGACACATGTCAATTTTCAATTTTTAGACATTTAGACATTTAGACATTTAGACATCTAAAATTTCCGTTAACTTATATTCACATATAGGAAGAAAAAAAATCTCGGACTGAATTTTAATTATAATATATTTACATATTATAATTAAATATATTATATTA
>OMTC01000362.1 GCA_900313845.1 uncultured Prevotellaceae bacterium | reverse complement strand
CGACGATAAACCGGGCAAGTGTTCATGCAGCTGCCACAACGAATGCACTTGAGAGATTCCCAGTGTTCTGGATTTCCAATCCATTCGCTGCGTCCATTATCTACGAGGATGATATGCATAGGGGCTGCCGTAGGACGCGCCTTGCGAAAATGGCTCGTATAGGTAGTAGTAGGCTGTCCTGTTCCAGCACGGCAAAGCATGCGCTGAAATACTGCCAAACAATCATAATTTGGTATCACCTTCTCGAGTCCAATGGCAGCAATGTGAAGTTTCGGACAGGAAGTGCTCATGTCGGCATTTCCTTCGTTGGTACAAACTATCATACCAGCATCAGCAGTGAGAAACTCATTGCGGAGGGAAAGACGCGCCATGTAGGTGAGGTACGTTGGATCGTGATTACCCTTCTCCGTACCAAGTTTTTCCTCAAAAAGTTCACCCACATCGTCGTGATTCAAGTGGATAGCAGGCATTACGATGTCGCTTGGCTTCTGTCCCTTCAGTTGGATGATGCGCTCGCCAAGATCTGTTTCCACCACTTCGATGCCGTTTGCCTCCAAATAAGGATTCATCTCGCATTCCTCGGTAAGCATCGACTTACTCTTCACCATCTTCTTCACTTTGTGCTCCCGAAGAATGGATAGCACTATTTCATTGAACTCCTTGGCATCTTTAGCCCAATGCACAATGCATCCGTTCTTCTCAGCATTGGTGGAAAACTTGTCAAGATACTCATCAAGATGGGTGAGCGTGTGGCGCTTGATGGCAGAAGCCGTTTCGCGTAGTTGCTCCCACTCATCAAGACCGAGAGCCATGTTATCTCGTTTGGTACGAACAGACCAGAATGTTTGGTCGTGCCATTTGGCGTATTTTTGATTCTTCAGAAATTCCTTTGCCGCTTTACTATGTCCTGTGCTCATAATCCTGCAGATAAAATTTGTACAATATGAATGAACTTGATAGGCAGGTGCTGGCGCTTTGCCACACCCTCCATGTGCATGAGACAGGAACAATCGGGACCTGTGATATATTCAGCACCTGTGGCAATGTGTCGCTCCACCTTGTCCTTTCCCATTTGGGCACTGACGGCAGTTTCTTCTACAGAAAACATGCCACCGAAGCCACAGCACTCATCCTTGCGCTCAGGCTCTACGACCTCCACGCCATGCACAAGATGAAGCAAATCAATCATTTTGTTAAAAGGAGTGATGTTCTGCTCGCTTGGGGAAGAAAGACCTAATTCACGCACACCGTGACAGGAATTGTGGAGACTTACTCTATGAGGGAACTTGCCTGGAAGGGAAGTTGGTTTCACAACATCGTGAAGAAACTCCACTACATCCATCGCTTTCTGAGCAGTGATACACTCGTGTTTGCCCTTCAGCAAGGCAGGATAATTGAAACGAACAAAAGCAGTACAAGACACCGATGGTGCCACGATATAGTCGAAATTCTTAAAAAGAGTCTCAAACTTTTCAGCGAGAGGAAGTGCCTTGTCCTGAAATCCAGCATTTGCCATTGGCTGTCCACAACAGGTTTGCTTCACAGGATAAGTGACATCGAGTCCCAAATGTGTGAGCAACTTGTAGGTGGCAACTCCCACTTCGGGAAAAATGGCATCCACATAGCAAGGAATGAAAAGTCCTATTTTCATAGATAGTTAGAATTACGTTTTCATGTTCATTTGGTGCAAATTTAAAAAATAATTCATAGATTATGAATACAAAAACGGCATAAATTTTCACACAAGAGAGAAAAAAGCGTTTATTTGCAAAAAACATGAATATTTTTAAAGAAAATTTAAATCTTATTCAGGAAAAATTCGTACCTTTGCAACCGTTTTGCGCGCGAACGAGTGTGCGCGAAGCATTTTTTATCAACATAATGTCTCACATTATTAATTAAAATCAAAAACTTTTTAAATTTTTTATGGAAACTAAAAACATTAAACCGCTGGAAGATTTCGATTGGGAGTCATTCGAGAATGGTGGTACAACAGCTGACAAAGCTGAAGCAGCCAAAGCCTATGAAGCTACCCTCAACAAGCTCGGCGACAACGACGTTGTTGAAGGTACTGTTTCAGCTATCAACGACCGCGAAGTAGTAGTAAACATTGGCTACAAAAGCGAGGGCGTTATCAACTCCAACGAATTCCGCTACAATCCAGAACTCGCCATCGGCGACACAGTAGAGGTTTACGTTGAAAACCTTGAGGACAAGAAGGGTCGTCTCGTACTCTCCCACACAAAGGCTCGCGCTGCACGCTCTTGGGAGCGCGTAAACGCTGCGCTTGAGAAAGACGAAATCGTTAAGGGCTTCGTGAAGTGCCGCACTAAGGGTGGTATGATTGTTGACGTACTTGGTACAGAAGCATTCCTCCCAGGCAGCCAGATTGACGTGAAGCCTATCCGCGACTACGATACATTCGTTGGTAAGACCATGGAATTCAAGATTGTTAAGATCAACCAGGAATTCCGCAACGTTGTAGTTAGCCACAAGGCTCTCATCGAGGCAGAGCTCGAGGCTCAGAAGAAGGAAATCATTGGCAAGCTCGAGAAGGGTCAGATTCTTGAAGGTACCGTTAAGAACATCACTTCTTACGGTGTATTCATCGACCTTGGTGGCGTTGATGGTCTCATCCACATCACAGACCTCTCTTGGGGCCGCGTAAGCGATCCACACGAGGTAGTAGAACTCGATCAGAAGCTCAACGTTGTTATTATCGACTTCGACGACGAGAAGAAGCGCATTGCTCTCGGTCTGAAGCAGCTTACTCCACATCCATGGGATGCTCTCGATGCAAACCTCAAGGTGGGCGACAAGGTACACGGTAAGGTTGTCGTTATGGCAGACTACGGTGCATTCATTGAGATTGCTCCAGGCGTAGAAGGTCTCATCCACGTATCAGAAATGAGCTGGAGTGCACACCTCCACAGCGCTCAGGACTTCATGAAGGTGGGCGACGAAGT
>OMTC01000260.1 GCA_900313845.1 uncultured Prevotellaceae bacterium | reverse complement strand
TACCACCGATATTCACACCTCGAGGAAATCCCAAGTGCATCACATCGTCTTTCGTCACGCGCGAGTTCTTCTTCACCACGAATTCTGCCACGTCAGCATCTGCCACAGTGAGCATCTTCATGTTATCGACACTCGATTTCAACAGCATTTCATAGATATAGCTGGCAGCGATTTTCTTCTTGTTCACAATCGTACCCACATCCAATTGCTCTGCCATTTCGAGATAGTCGAGATTTTCCACTTGGGCGATGGTTTTCTTCACACCACGTCGGCGAGCAGCCACGCATGCCAGAATGTTCTCTTCATCGTTTGGAGTCAGCGAGATGAACGCCTCCGACATGTCGATACCCTCATCTCCCAACAAGTCCATATCGTGTCCCTCACCGTTAATCACCATCGTGCGTTCGCGAAGCAGTTCACCCAATTGATGACAACGCTCATAATTCGGTTCCACCACCTTCACGCTCATCTCCTTTGGCAATGCCCAGTCCGTTCTCACCGACAACTTGTCACCGCCAATGATAATGGCACGCGCCACCTTCGGATAATCATCCTTGCCCGAAAGATGACAAATATCATTCACCCTCTCGCGTGTTGTCATGAAGAAAACCAAGTCGTGCGTCAAGATTTTCTCATCGCCGTATGGCACAATCGTGTTTCCATCGCGCTTAATCGCCACCACGTGGAAACTATGTCCGTGCATCATACCGATTTCCTTCAGCGTATGCCCCACGAGCAAGTTATTCTCGTTTTTGATTTCCTTATCGTATATCGGGTGACTATCGTGCATCTTCACACTGAGCAGAATCAAATCACGCGCCTCCCCAAATTCCCAAGTCTGTCGAGCCCAGGAATATTTCGACGAAGCAGCGATGTCCTTGGCTGCCAGCAATTCAGGATAGATGAGACGATTCACACCCATCTTGTTGAAAATCTCCAGATTCTCATCCTTCATGTACTCGTAGTTATCCACTCGAGCCACCGTACGCTTGGCACCCATCTGCTTTGCCAACATGGAAATCGTAATGTTCTGACTCTCGTCAGGTGTCACGGCAATAAACAAGTCAGCCTTTCCCGTACCTGCATTCTGGAGCACACTGATGCTCGTAGGGTCTCCCGTCAAGGTGATGATGTCGAGCGCATCGTTCAGTTTCACCAAGCGCTCCTCCTCCTTGTCCACGAGTACCACATTCAGATTTTCTTTCGAGAGCAGACGAGCCAAGTGGGTTCCCACCGCTCCTGCACCAGCAATAACGATATTCATAGAAAGCTTTATTTACTACAAACTCTTTCCTTGATCGCTTCCGCATCCATCTTGCAGATGGCACGCAGTTGAGCCACGGTTCCATGTTCCACAAAAGCATCGGGAATACCCATGCGTTCCACTTCCACCTGATAGCCGTGGTCGGCAAAGAACTCCAGTACGGCACTACCCAAGCCTCCACTCACCACACCATCCTCTATGGTAATCACCCGCTTGAACTTCTTTCCCACCTCATGCAATATATCCTCATCAATTGGTTTCAAAAAACGCATGTCGTAGTGAGCCACCGAAGGGAATGAAGAATGTATTCTACCATGCTCATTGGAAGAGCTACTTTCATTCTTCATTCTTAATTCTTCATTCTTCATTTCATCTTCCTCAAGGGAAGAAATAGCTTTTTCCACCTCCGTTCCGATAGGTCCTAACGACAGCACAGCCACATCGTCACCATCCCTCAGTTTGCGACCCTTGCCCACAGGCACCGCTTCCAGTTCGCAATGCCAATCCACCCGTGAACCGCGTCCGCGTGGATAACGAATCACGAAAGTGCCCATGTCTTTCTGCTGAGCAGTGAACATCAGTCGGCGCAATTCCTGTTCGTCGTACGGCGAAGCAATGGTGAGGTTCGGAATCGGACGAAGGAAAGCAAGGTCGAAAGCACCGTGATGTGTCGGTCCATCCTCGCCCACGAGTCCTGCACGGTCCAAACAAAGCACCATGTTCAACTTCATGATTGCCACATCGTGAATGATATTGTCGTAGGCACGCTGCATGAACGATGAATAGATGTTGCAGAAAGGCAACAACCCATCTTTCGCCATACCACCCGAGAAAGTCACTGCATGACCTTCTGCAATACCCACGTCGAACACGCGCTTTGGCAGTTCTTGCATCATGATATTCATGCTGCAACCCGTTGGCATGGCAGGAGTTACACCCACAATCTGCTCGTTTTGCTGAGCCAGTTCGAGCAATGTCTTGCCAAACACCTCTTGGAATTTCGGAGGACAAGGATTCTCGTGCTTCGACACCAAGCGCTTGCCCGATTCCTCGTCAAACTTACCAGGAGCATGCCACACAGTTGCGTTTTCCTCAGCGGGAGCATAGCCTTTTCCCTTCACTGTATGGACATGAAGCAACTTTGGACCTTTCATCTCCCTGATTGCCTTCAACACTCGCACCAGTTCCACCACGTCATGTCCATCGGTAGGACCAAAATAGCGGATGTCCATGCCCTCAAACATGTTCTGCTGACGGGTGAGCATCGACTTCAAACTGTTGTTGAAGCGAATAATGCTCTTTCGGCGCTTCTCATTGAGCACACCCCAATCGAAGAGTTTTCTTGAGGCACGGTATCGCAAGTTATTATAGGTGGTATTGGTATTCAATTTCAGCAAATACTCACGCATACCACCCACACTATTGTCAATCGACATGTTGTTGTCGTTCAGAATCACCAGCAAGTCGTTTGGAATGCCAGCGGCATTGTTGATTCCCTCGAAAGCAAGTCCACCACTCATGGCTCCATCGCCAATCACAGCCACCACCTTCCTCTTCTCACCATGCAGACGGGCGGCTACCGCCATACCCAGCGCTGCACTCACCGAATTCGAGGCGTGACCACAGCAAAACGTATCGTATTCGCTTTCTGTTGGGAAAGGAAAAGGCTTCAGTCCACCCAACTTGCGATTGGTGCAAAACTGGTCGCGTCTTCCTGTCAATATCTTATGACCGTATGCCTGATGTCCCACGTCCCACACAATGCGGTCGTATGGCGTATCGAACACATAGTGCAGTGCCACGGTTAGTTCCACCACACCCAAACTCGATGCCAAATGCCCCGGATTCACCGACAATTCATGGATGATGTCATGTCTCAATTCGTCGCAAAGCAAAGGCAACTGATCAACGTTCAACTTACGCAAATCAGCCGGACTATCAATCTTCGGCAACAGCTTATAATCCTTTTCTTCAGTCATTTATGGGCTTTCTACAATATTTTAACAATAAAATACAAAGCATAATTCCGTGCAAAAATACAAAATAAAGCTGATATAAATGCCAAATTTCCGAGAATTTACACAATCCAGCTTGCAAATAGAGGACTTGCAAGGGTGAAATAGGGAATTTGCGACTTGGGGACATAGTAACAAAGCAATGCTTTTAGTGTAGCACTTTTGGGGATTGTCAGAAGCTCTTCTGTGGGTACTCTGAAGCGTTCCTTTGGATTCAACTAGTTGCCGAAGGCTCGTCATCGACTTGGCGAGCCTTCGGCGTTGCG
>OMTC01000095.1 GCA_900313845.1 uncultured Prevotellaceae bacterium | reverse complement strand
GTGTTCAACCGATGCACGATTTGCAGCATAGGTAAGGGCTATCTTACCGCTCCTTCCACGGATGAAGGTCGTCCTTACGGCTATATCTTCTATGATTGCGATTTGGTGGCGAAGGAAGGTGTGACGGATGTTTATCTCTCTCGTCCTTGGCGACCATACGGACAAGCAGTCTATATTCGCTGCAACATGGGTAGCCATATCAAACCAGAGGGTTGGCACAACTGGGGTAGTAAGGATAAGGAGAAAACTGCCTACTATGCTGAATATCAAAGCAAAGGACCTGGTGGAGATACCAGCAAACGTGCTGCTTTCGGCCATGTGCTGACAGATATTTCCAAATATGACATTCAGAAGGTGTTGGCAGGCTCTGATGGCTGGAATCCTTCAGTGGAAGGCAATGCCTTGCTGACTATTAAGAGATAAACAGGGAAAAAGAAAGCCTCACCCCCGACCCCTCTCCAAAGGGCGAGGGGAGTAGAATGAAAGCTTTTGACTTTTGACCTTTGACCTAAAAAGAATAAACTCATGACAAAATCATTTTTCTGTTTGGCTCTATTCCTCTGCTCTCTTTCTTTGAATGCACAAAACAAAGAGAAGGTGCAGAAACGGGAGAACTATGAGTTCTACAAAAACATGCCTGTTTATGCTGAGAAGTTGATTGCTGATTTGGACTATCCTTTGGCATGGGGAAACAGTAAAATCAAAAACTTCAAGAAGTGGAAGAAGGTGGCAAGGGAGAAAGTTTTTGAATGTATGCTCACTCCTCCACCTCCAGCCAAAGGAGGTTATCAGATGAATGTTTTGGCTGAAGAACAGAGGGATGGCTATAAGGCTCAGAAAATTGAGATTCAGCTTTCTGAGTACTATCCAGTGAGGGCTTTGCTACTGATTCCGGATGGGGAAGGTCCTTTCCCTGCTGTGAATGCTTTGCACGACCACGGTGCACATCTTTTCATTGGTAAGGAAAAGATGATTCGTCCGTTTTCAGAGAGTGCAGAAGTGGTGGAAGATGCTGATGCTTGGGCGGCGAATCTGTACGATGGGCAATACGTAGGCGACTATCTTGCAAAGAATGGTTATGTGGTTTTCTCTGCCGATGCTCCCATGTGGGGTGAACGAGGAAGAGCTGAAGGGGTCAGCCGAACGCACTTCGACATGATTGCGGGAAACATGATGATGTATGGCGTGGACCTTTCGGCTTACATGACATACGACGACATCAGTGGAACGGAATTCTTGGCGACGCTGCCCTGTGTGGATGCAGAGCGAATAGGGTGCATGGGTTGCTCGATGGGTGCTTACCGAGCTTGGATGCTCTCTGCTTTGAGCGACAGAATCAAAGTGGGAGCAGCGGTGTGCTGGATGGTGACATCCGATGTGCAACTCACCACCAAGTATGGACGCAGTGAGAACGGTGGTTTTGCGAATTGCATCCCTGGTTTGCGCCGTTGGCTTGATTATCCTCACATCGCTTCTTTGGCATGTCCTAAACCGATGCTTTTCATCAACGGAAAGCAAGACAAACTTTTCCCCGTTCCTGGAGTGGAAAAGGCTTTTGATGTGATGCATGAAGTGTGGAAAAGTCAAGGGGCAGAAGACAAACTTGTCACAGAACTATGGGACATTCCGCATAGCTGCGGAGTGGAATCACAAAAGAAAGTGCTGGAGTTTTTCAAGAAACACCTATAGGAATAAAATGAAGAATGAAGAATGTAGAATGAAGAATGCATTTTACCAAGCCCATAGGATGAGTAATTTTCATTCTTTATTCTACATTCTTCATTCTTCATTTAAGCGAAGCGACTGTTCTTCATTTCCTAAACAGTTTGTCAATCAAGTCTTGGCGATGGAGTCGTCGTAGTTCGTTGATAATCTTTTGGCGTTCTGCTGGTTTGTACCAAAAGAAGAATTGACGTTGAGCCAGCTTGTCTTTTGGCGATTTAGCGGAAAAGACAGGTTGAAGCGTGTAAGGGTGGAAACCTGTGTACCAACATTCTGTGCTCACCGTCATTGGAGTAGGGGTGAAGTCCTGCACTTGCTCCAGTTTGAAATCTAGGTTCTTTGTGATGACAGCCAATTCTGCCATGTCCTCCTCCGTGCAACCGGGGTGACTGCTGATGAAGTAAGGGATGAGTTGTTGGTTGAGGTGCTGCTCCTTGTTGATTTTGTCGAAAATGCGTTTGAAGTCGTAGAAGAGTCGGAAGGATGGTTTTCGCATGAGACTGAGCACACGGTCGGAGGTGTGTTCTGGAGCAATCTTCAAGCGTCCACTCACATGCTTCACAATCAGTTCGCGGGTGTATTCAGCATTGGTTCGGTTTATCTTTTCGTTGCCAGTGTCGTGCAACAGCAAATCGTAGCGCACACCGCTACCAATAAAACTCTTCTTGATGCCAGGGAGGGCATCCACCGAGCGGTAGATGTCGAGCAATTGACCATGGTCTGTATTCAGATTCTTGCACACATTCGGATGAATGCAAGAAGGGCGTTTGCACTTATGACAGATGTTGAGGTCTTTGCCATGCATGGCATACATGTTGGCACTGGGTCCTCCCAAATCGCTCAAATACCCCTTGAAATCAGGCATTTGAATGATGGCATTCACTTCTTTCAGAATACTTTCCTTACTGCGTGAAGTGATGAATTTGCCTTGGTGGGCAGAAATGGTGCAGAAAGCACAACCTCCAAAACATCCTCGATGCAGACAGACCGAGAACTTAATCATTTCGTAGGCAGGAATGCGCTTTCCCTTGTATTTTGGATGAGGCAAACGTGTGTAAGGAAGGTCGAAGGAGAGGTCGAGCTCATCCTGTGTCATGGGTTGATAAGGAGGAAAGACCACGGCATACTGATTCCCCACCTTTTGCACGATGCGCTGTGCTTCGTATTTGTTCGATTCCTCCTCAATGTGTCGGAAATTCTCCGCTTGAAACAGTTTGTTCTTCAGACATTCCTCATGCGAATGAAGAACGATGTCGTCGGCTTTGATGCCTCCAGGAATCTCTTTCTCTGATAGCAAAAGCACTGTTTGCCGCTGAGGAAAACGAAGCATGAGATTACGGAAAGTCTGGCTATTGATATGTTCTAAGTTCTGATGGTTCAGTTCATCTGTGAGCAAACGCACCAGAGAGGTCATGGGTTTCTCACCCATGCCATAAACTAACAGGTCCGCTCCACAATCGCAGAGGATGCAGCGTTTCAGCGAGTCACTCCAATAGTCGTAGTGGGTAAGTCGTCGCAAGGATGCTTCGATACCACCTACTATGACGGGTGTGTCAGGAAAGAGTTGCTTGAGAATTTTCGTATAGACGATAGTGGGGTATTCAGGACGCATGTCGTGTCTGCCATCGGGTGAATAGGCATCTTCCGAGCGAAGCCTACGCGCTGCCGTATATTTGTTCACCATCGAATCCATGCATCCAGGAGCAATGCCGAAGAAAAGGCGAGGACGTCCCAATTTCTTGAAATCTCTGAAATCGCCATGCCAATCGGGTTGAGGCACAATAGCAACACGAAGTCCCTCCAGTTCCAACAATCGTCCTATCACTGCTGCCGCAAAGGAAGGATGATCCACATAGGCATCTCCACTGAACAAAATCACGTCCAGTGCATCCCAGCCCCTCAGTTCCATTTCCTTTTTGGTGGTAGGGAGCCAGTCGGTGAGTTGATGACGATGTGGGTCGTTCATTGACTTTGGATAGAAAAAAAGTTATTCTTCCTTTTGCTCGCTCCAACTCAAATAGAGCATGATGAGCTCGCGGAGGCCATACACTTTCATGTTGTCGTGGTAAAGCACTTCGTAGCAAAGTTTGATGAGGTCCTTGCAATCATCGTTTTGCATCACGAAACTGCGCACATTCTGTTTCAGTTTCTCCAGCGTGCTTTCATCCACAATTCCATTACTCGCCACAAGCCCATCAAGCAAGGCATATTTCTCGATGGTTTGCAGGTTTTCTTCCGACACATCGATGTGGCGGGTGCCAGAGTTGTTAGTTTGAATTTTATACATGGTGATTATCAGTTAGTTGAGTGGTATCAATTATTTAGGAAAAGTTGTTGGTGAAACATTCCTGCATCATCTGCACAGGAAGTTCACCACAGCTTCCATCAATCGATTGCGGCTTCTTGCATCCGTGATGCTTTCGAGAGGAAAACCAAAAGTGATGGCTTTGTAATCCGAACCGTCGTAAGCCACAGCGGCAGGAAGACCATTGGAGTAAGCGAGCATCGCAAAAGCACCACCAGTGGGGTTGATAGTTTCTGGCTGAGGCACCGCATAGCTTTGGTCATTCAGCTCTCGATAAATGCCGAAGTTCAGTCCCGAACCAGACACCTGATTGACACTCTTCGAATTGACTGTACTATAGAGTGTTGCCTTGAGGGCAGGGCATTGCAAACCGTTCTTGTAAAGGTTTGCACCGCTCACAAACACGCGTCCTCCTTCGTGACAGAAATTATTGATGATATTGGCGGTCATACTGTTGAAATTCTTCTGCACGCCGTAAATCACATCGAGCATCTTGAAATTGCCAAAATCATGTTTTTGGTTCAAGAAAGCTGATTCACTGCAAGAGATGAACGAGTGCTTGCCCGTGAGTTGTATGCCTTTTCCGTGCAGGAAAACGTAGTCGAAGGTGTTGCCCATCACCACTTTTCCTTCCAACTCCGAACCGCTATATCCCAGTCCTGTGGTGGATTCCGAACCGATATTAGCTCTATCGAAACCAATCTGACGGCCACAGAATCCAGCGTAAGCACCGTATGGCACACCTGGGTCGGTATCCAGGTCGAAGCCTTGACGTGTTTCCGTATTGATGACTGCTGGTCCTGAAAGTCGAGTGAAAGCGTTGACTATCAGCACGGTTCCTTCGTTTCTCGATGCATTGCACACAGAGAGTGTTTCAGAAGGGAAACTCTTTCCACCCTTGTTCAGGGCACACACTCGGAACGAATAAATCTTATCCTTCACGAGTTTCATGGTGAATGAATTGCCATGCACCACTCGTCCGTTGTCGAAATCGTCGTAACCCTCTCGCATATAAACCACATAGCCTGTGGCATTGGCTGTTGGTTCGAGTGGGTCGCGCTGAGCTTCCCAAGTGAGTGTAGCCTCGCTCTTGTTTTCATTGAGCGTAATGGCAAAATCCTTCACCGGCAGAGGTTGAATCACATAGTTGCGGTTGTGCATCTCCGCCAGATATTTCACTACGGTCTTATACACCGAGCGGCTGAGGTCGAACTTAAACTGAGGGTCATAGCCCAAACGCATATCTGCAAAGTTCTGGTGCGAAAGCATTTCGAGAATCACCGATGGCACTTGAGGCATACGTGTCTCACCGTAATTCCTGTTCCAGAGCTTTCTGACTTGCCATTTGTACTGCTTCAAATCCGTGTTCAGATTGGCAAGCAGCATATTGCAAAGGTCGCGACTCACATAGCGATCCACGCCGGCATCGGTCTTGCCTCCGAAGAAATCGGTGGAGCAAATCGAGAGCGAACCCACAAAAGTGTCGTCGGCAAAATAGCCTGCATCCGTGTGGAATGCCATCGACAATTCAATAGGAACCTTGCGTCCCCTGCTGTTAGGCATATACACCGAACCACCACTCAGCTCGTTCGTGGAAAGTGGACGACTGTTGATGTCGCTGTTGTAGTCATTCTCAGTGGCATATTTGTCGCACACACTGTCGGGCATACCCGCCCATTGTGTACTGTAGCGAGCTGCTTCTGCCCATCGAGGCAAACCGCTGGTCGTACCTCCCGAGTTTCTCAAACTGCCACGAGCGATATTGCCCATACCGCCACCGAATCGCACGGCATCTGCGGAAACGATTCCATTGTGCTTGCTCACGTTCGACAGCACCACCATGCCATAGTCGTGCTCTCCTGGGTCGAACTCGAATGTGCCGAGATACACCCATGTGCTGCCACCCATTTGTTGGTTCACGCTGAATTCCGTGATGCCTCCCTTGTGGAAAACGGTGTAGCGGGCATCCTTCACGGAGTTCTCAAAACTCTGATACGACACATAGACCGCATATCGTCCCTCCTCAGGTATATTGGGCACCCATTGTGCAATCGTTGCATTGCGTTCCGAACTTACGCTCTGCACGTAGCGTGCTGTGCCATGAGTAAAGGGATTCTCTCCTGCATAATACACATTCTTGATGCGGGCAAATCCGTATGGCTCACTTGTATGCCATTTGTACTTTGCCCGACGGTATGCCACGTCCTCCAAATAGAGTCCTTCTCGCTTGGGAGCATCATTATCCACAATCACCTCATGCCGCTGCCAATCCCTTTCGCGTGGCGTATAAACCGTTGCACCCGCATTCTCCAGCATCGGGATGATAAAAGGAATGACGAAAGTCTGGCTGAACAAATCCTCGGTGGTGCAATAGAGGCGTGGACGTTGCCATTCCCACACGCCTTTGTTTTCCCTATAAATCTTTCCATGACTTTGCCAAAGCGAGATGTGGGTGCCATCCAGTCCGTCCTGAATAGAGTAGGGGCGCGATAGGTTCTTCACCCACGCTTCATCCTTGCTCTCATATTCCCAACGTCTCGACTTGTCCTTTTTCCCATGTCGCATGGCATTCGGAATCAGTTCCTCGATAGCATGTCGGTCCGTCACGATGGTCAGTTTATAGTTCTTATATTTTTTAGGCAGCAATTCCTTGAAATTGCGGTAAATCTGATTCACCGCTTCCTCCGTGAAGAACTGTTCGCCAAATCCCCCACCGCAAGTCAATCGGATACTCTTGTTGTCGTCGTTCACGCTACATGATTCCAATGTAGAAGTCGGATTCAGTCTCGCATCCGCTCTCGTATAGGTCTTCAGATAATCCGAGAATATCTTCTGCAAATCCTGTGCAAAAGCATTCGGCATCATCCCTGCCAACAATATATAAATAATGAGTCTTTTCATTTTGTCGTGTAAAATTTTGCGTTTAAAGTTTAACGTTTAACGTTTAA
>OMTC01000254.1 GCA_900313845.1 uncultured Prevotellaceae bacterium | reverse complement strand
GCTGATGCCTCGGCATTCTTCGTTGACGTATGCCATGAGTGTGAACTGCTCAGCATCCACCATGTTTCCGTCAAGCATCAGCTGGGCAATGAGTCCCATGACGTTTGGATAAGCATATTTGTCGAAGGCGACTCTTTCTGCATTTGCCTTGCGAATGGCAGCCTTCCGAAGTTTCACGGCTACACTTGGCTGAGCAAATTGCAGAGTCTTGGCATTGATGGTCTTGAAGAGATAGCCCTTGCCTGTTTCCAAAGAGGAAAGAGTACCTGTCCACGAGCCATTTTCGTACGTGGCAAAGCCATCTTGCCCAATGATTTCATCACCTTCCTCTGCGAGATAATTGCTGAAGGCAGCAGCCAGAGTTTGAGCTCCTTCCACTGGATATCCAATCCAGTTCCATCCAGGTTTCAGACTGATGCTTGTGTTGATGATACCATTGGATTTGTCGTGTGTATAGGTTTCAGATTGACTCATCTGCACCTTGTAGAGAGTGCCTGCCGAGAGTGATTTCAGAGAACCAGCCCAACCATATTTAGGATCGAGTATCGTTTCCTTCTTGGCACCTACGATGCGAACGGCATAATCTGCAAAGTCGGTGCTAATACTGATGTCAGTTCGTAGATTGTGCGAGAACCAGTTCCAACCCTTCTGCAAGTCAACCGTGAAGTTGTTGTCTTCTGGCGTGAGATTCACGTCGCTTCCAACCACATAGTCGGTCGTCGTCAAGTTGTTCCGCTTCACGATGCTTGGCCGTGCCATCAAGTAGAAGTCGCGACCACCGTCAGGATAGCGTCCCACGCTCTCCGTGCCTTGGTGTGCTACGTAGGTCAAGCCTTCCACGAAGTTCTTCGGACAGTTGTGCGAGGCATAGAAAGCCGTGTTGTTGTTGACGAAATCGTCACTACTGCTCACAACGACCATGCTTCCATCCGTGTTGCTCAACTTGAAGTTGCTGTGGATTTCCGATGTGGATTCCACTTTGTCGGCCCAAATCGACAAGAATCCACCAGCAGGAATCATCGTGTTGACCGCACTGTTGTCTGTTGGAATCTGGTATTTCAGCGGGTTGTCGATGTCATCGCTGAGATAGAGTCCTGCCACATTCAAGTCTGTGTCGGTGTTGTTGTAAAGCTCAATCCAGTCACCATAGTTGAAATATTCGTTCACATACACACTGTTGCTGGCACCCACCTCGTTCACCTTGATAGGATAGGTATCGGTGGTGGCAAGGTCGGCTTCTTCCACAGGCTCATAGCAAGCCACAAGATGAATGCTGCCGCTGCTTGGCAAAGTGATGCTTTCCTCTGTGGAGAACCAGTTGATTTGGCTCGGGTCAATCGTCTCTTGGATGAGTTCTGCATCCCAATACACGTCCGTTGAGTTGGCGGCATTGTTATGCACTTCCACGGTAATCAGGTTACTGCCTGCCTTGAAGAGAGAACTTGGGAGTGTCATCGTACCCGAATCGGGGTTGTCATGAGCATAAGTGGAGGCGAAAGAAGAATAGCTGGCATCGCCCGAGTTCATCAGGTAGCGTCCTGCCTCCATGCCGTTCACATAGATGATAAAACCATCATCGACTGTGTAATTGAGTTTGAACACATCATCCGCAGCTGGTTCTTCATTGAGTGAGATTTCACGAGCAAAATAATAGGTAGGACGCTTGTTGGACGTATTGCCACCATAGTCGAGGAAGGTCTGATACCCTCGTGCATTCGAAGCATCGGAGGTGAAATAGCCCAAAGGAGCATTACCCGTTGACCAACCACTGTTGAACACACTCTTCCAGTTCATACCATCGAGCGAACCTCTGTCGTAGTAGCTCCATCTTGAGCCTTTTGCAAAAAGTGTTTTCGACACGGCTGCAAATTCAGCATTCGGGTCTTTCCAACCCATAAACTTGTAGTTGCCAGGTGCCAAGGCTCGCAGTGTGACAGGTGCAAAGACATAGCCCGAGAACTTGTCGGTTGGCACAGGCATATTGTTATATAAAATGTGTGCCTCAGGGATGTTGGCTGAGAACGATGCAGCCTGACGTTCCACGTTGCTAAGATTGAAATGGCTGTTGTTTTTCATCGCGCTGGTGCGTGAATTCTGCAACGAAGCACTGAAACCGTTCCTCAGCTTGTTCGCACTGCTGTTGAGTGCCGATTGTTCGCTGCTTGTCATGGAATCATACACTCGTGCCTTCAGTTCATCGATGATTTGCTGACAACGTGTAGGTTCAAATACGCTTCCTGCAACGAGGCAATAGGTGTCGATGAATTTCTTGCGGAACGTTTCGTTCTCCAACATGTTGATGAAGATGGTGACGATTTCTATCTCTGCATACACGCGGTTGCCATTCAGCGTCTTTCCCGAAGCAATGGCATCGGTGAGGTCATACAGTGGGTCGAAATTGTACATCTGTTTGTTGAACATATTGTGGAAAGGGTCACTGGAAGCTAATGCGAAGTCGAGGTCGAAGCTGACGAAACGGAACTTGCCGTTCTCCACACGTGGACGATATGCCTTCACGTTGTTTTGAGGGAAATCTGTTCCACCGATGTAGAGTTGCGAAGCCATGTAGTTCGTGTATTCGTCAATGTCAACATATTTGTTGCAAATCTGCTCATACACAGCATCGTTGGCAGCGTTGGCAGAGAGTTTGTACCACTCTTGGAAATACTTTTTGTCGCCTTCCATTTGCACATAGCCCGAGTCGGGACTCATTTCGAACTGGTCCATCTCGTCGGTGTCGTATCCCTTGTTCGCAAGGGCAAAGTGCTTGTTGTTAGGCTCTCGCATGTTGATGACTCCCTTATAGACTCCATTGATGAAATGCACGGTTGGCTGGTATGCTTGTCCATCAACATCGATGCCTGAGCGCTGGATGATTTCCTGAATGGCTGGGTCGATGAAGCGAGCCTGCGTGTCGTTGCCACCATTGCGGATTTGCAGTACTTTATGGCGCAGATATTGTTTTTCTTCGAAAGGTTGGAAAGGGAAATAGTTGAGATGTTCGTCGAATTTCTTTCCTGACTTGATTTTGAAGGAATGTGGGGTGAAAGCACGACTCCATCCTCCACACGAACTGATGTCTGCCTCCTGCGAGAGAATACACTCGTTGTCTGTCGTGATGTATTCAAAGTGGGCTGGACGTTCCCAATCCGTGTTCCAATTGCATTTAGCCGACTGTCCATTTCCGACGAGTCCATTTCCACTTCCTTGCACAAAAATGCCGAATTCATCGCTATAAACATTGTCTTCGTCGGTGACGATAGAGATGATAGGGAGTTCGTAATTTCCACTATTGTAGAGATACGAACGTGTGACAACAGGGCTTGGCAGTTTGCCGTTCTGGAAGAGGCGGAATCTGAAAACGGTGGTGTTCGAAATGTTGAACTTACCCGTGGTGGAAGTCATTCCGTTTTCCATTGTTGGTGTTGTTCCGTCGGTCGTATAGCGCAGGGTGGTGCCTGTAGGAATACTGACTGAAACCGACAGGTTACCTGTGAAGAGTTGAGCGTCCTTGTCAACGCTTGGTGCTGCGAGTCGGATGCTGGCGAACTTCGATGTGGCATTGGTGGCAGAAGGAGTTGGGTCGGCAGTCGTGTTCCATT
>OMTC01000194.1 GCA_900313845.1 uncultured Prevotellaceae bacterium | reverse complement strand
CGTGTAAGGGCAGACATACCATTCTGTATCACTCCTTCATCAGTTCCCAATCTCTGATAGAACAGTGCATCCACTGCCCTATTACTGGTTCTGGTAAAGGAAGCATTCAGTTTCATGCCATTATACCATTCCCTGTCATACAAAATCTTCAATTCCTTTGTATGATTGAATTGGTCCACCTTCGAAGTCTTCAGGGATGTGAACACATTGTCCTTGTCCGTAGGAACAAACTTATCAAAAGGAGACTGCACATCATTATAATAGGTAATCGAGAGATTGTTCTTCGGGAACTCCCTGGTGAGATAAGCCTTTTTATTGAACGAATAGGTTATCTCGCTCTTGCCATAAAACTGCTTGCTGTATGTTCCGTATGCCAAATATCCCGACCAAAAGAGATGCGGATGCAAATGGGCAGTCGTCAATCCCGATATTCTGAAACGCAGATGGTCGTAGTGGTTATGAGAAATAATCGTGTTGATAGGACCGAAGTCGAACTTGTTGTTTTGTATGGAATCCGACGTTTCAACAAAGTTCTCTATCAGCGCCTTCATACCTATCATGATATATTTGAAGCCCTTGATTTTCGTAATCTTCTGAATGAAAGAGCCCATTTCACCCTCACTTTGAGTCAGTTCCACCTTTCTATATTGGTTCCAATAGGCATCATCCGTATGCATCGCAGCATCAGGCTCCGTAAACACACTACCCTTCACATGCTTGAATACCTGCTTGGGAATAGGAGTGAAAGCATAGTCAAAATTGCGAATCGACCGTTGCACCATCGCTTTGGCAATCCACGAAGTGACTTGCAGCTCCATCAGCATGTCATTCACCGTAACCACCCTTTCCCCCGTAGGTAGTTCCTCAAGGTCCTGATTGATAATCATGTTCGTAACGAAATTCACGTCGCTACGCTTGGGAATGTTCAATTCCACATGACGCACCTGATACGATGAGTCCTTCATGATATATAGGTGTCCAGAGAAACCCAAATCCTGCATGTTGTTAGGCACAAAACCAATGTCTATCACCGAATCCTTTTCATAAGCCAATGTATCCTGGATATAATACCTATAAAAACTGATGGCGGAATTGGCTATTGGACTTTTAAAGCGAAGTTGCAACAAACGGCATTCCTCATCATAGATATTCACATCCGTAAAAATGTCCTTCAGCGCCACGTTGAGAATATCTCCCGTGTTAATCAAGTCGTTCACGCCACGAGAATTCTTGGCGGTAATCAGTTTCTTCTCAGTCTTGGGATCCTTGCGGTAGAAAGTATTCGTGAGCGTTTCCTCCACCGTCAGTGGCAATATCAACTTACCCGTTTGAGCACAATATTCCACATGGTCCTTCAAGAAGGCAAACTGCTTACCCTCATCTATATCGAAAATCTTGTCCGTCACCTCGTTGACAGAGAAAGTCATTTTCTCATAAGTCGAAAAAGTGAAATAGTCCTTCGAGTGCAAGTCATTGATTTTCTTATGCTCAATCACCTTCCTCATCAAATCCACAGCAGGGTTGTTCTTTCTGCTGTATCTTGTCCTTCTTGCCGTGATAGTCACACCTTGAAGTTGGCGAGGCTCAGGCACCAGTTTGATTCTCAAGTTCTTTTTCTTGCCGTTCACCAACCGAATCTTCTGGGTGATATACCCCATGGTCGAGACAGTGAGCTCGTTCCATGTGGAATCCTCCTTCAAAGCGAAATGTCCCGTTTCATCCGTTTGGTCTCCCACATTCTTTCCTTCGTAATACACATTCACAAAATCAAGTGGTTGCCGACTACGTGAATCAACAACAATTCCAGTCACCTGCGCCTCTACCAAAACCGCAAGCACAAACAAGAGAAGGAAAGAAAAGAATCTACGCATATATATTAATAATGATAAATGACCTTTGACTTTATTTCATGTCAAAAGTCAAAGGTCTAAAGTTCTAAAGTCGAAGCTCACCCCCACCACCCGAATGGCATCCCTCCCCCCACGGGGGAGCTGGAGGGGGCTGTTTCTAACTTTCCCTCCCCCTCGGGGGAGTTGGAGGGGGGCCCGGGGGAGCCGGAGAGGGGCCCGGGGGAGCCGGAGAGGGGCTTCTTTAATCAATCTCCTCGTCAGCTTCGTAGCCACCCATTTCGCGAATGGCATTCTTCAGCATCGTGTATTGCTGGAAGAGATGGTTCACAGGAACCTCATCCTTCGTGTAGTCGTGCATAGGAGACTTCAGGAAGAAGGACAAGAAACGCTGAATGCCAAAGCGTCCAGCACGAGCAGCAAGGTCGCTCAGCAAGCAGAGGTCGAGGAGCAATGGAGCAGCGAGGATGGAGTCACGACACAGGAAGTTAATCTTGATCTGCATAGGATAGCCCATCCATCCGAAGATGTCGATGTTGTCCCATCCCTCCTTGTTGTCGTTGCGAGGAGGATAATAATTGATACGAACCTTATGATAATAGTCTGTATAAAGGTCAGGCTGATTCTCAGGAACGAGGATGGATTCCAAAGTAGAAAGCTTGCTCACCTCCTTCGTGCGGAAGTTGGCAGGCTCATCCAGCACAAGACCATCACGATTACCAAGGATATTCGTCGAGAACCATCCGCTCAGACCGAGGCAGCGTGTACCGATGATAGGAGCGAAACCACTCTTCACCAATGTCTGTCCCGTCTTGAAGTCCTTGCCAGCAATAGGCATCTGGGTCTTCTCGCTCAGTTCCCACATAGCAGGAATATCTACCGTAGTGTTAGGAGCACCCATGATGAAAGGAGCACCCTCACTGAGCGCAGCGTATGCATAGCACATAGAAGGAGCGATATGCTCAGTGTCGTTCTCCTTCATCGCTTTCTCCAGAGCAGCAAGCGTGCCGTGAACAGGCTCATAGACAGGAACATAGATTTCCGTGGAAGCAGCCCAAGCCACCACGATGCGAGAGCAGTTGTGTTCCTTCTTGAAGTTGCGGATGTCCTCACGAAGCTGTTCCACCATTTCCCAGCGGGTCTTGCCCACCATCACGTTGTCACCATCCAGGCGCTTGGCAAAGTTCTTGTCGAATGCAGCCTTCATAGGAACGATTTTCTCCAGCTCATCCTTCACAGGTTCTATGTCTTTCTCCTTCAATACCTCCGCATACATGGCGGAACGGTATGCATCAGCGGGATACACATCCCATGCACCAAACTCGATGTCGTCGAGTTGAGCCAGAGGAACAATCTCCGAATAGCTCAAATACTTCTTGTCAGCACCTTTTCCAACACGAATCTTGTCGTATTGGGTCATTGAACCAACTGGCTTAGCAAGACCCTTACGAGCCATGAGCACACCAGTCATAAATGTTGAAGTTACAGCACCGAGGCCGACGACCATGATACCTAACTTGCCGTCAGCAGGCTTAACATTCTGTTTTTCCATTTTGTTTTATATTTATATTGAATTGGTCAAATCCACTTTCGTTAAACGGGTCGAATCCACTTTTCGTTGAATGGATCGAATCCACTTTTTATGAAAATGTCTGCAAAATTACTCAAAACCGCTCTATAAAAAAAAGTTTCTACCTTAAATTTGATTAAAATTCTATCAATAAAGCATTTTTGAACTTATTATTTTACTTTTCGGACAAAACGAAGACCCCTCATTATCTTATCTGTTTTAGAACTCCTGTCAATTCCTCCAAACCATGAATGATAAAGGTAGGTAGGGATTCATCGACGGACTCGTCGCCCCATCCCTTTCCTCGAACCCATACGGTTTGGCAACCCATGCTGTGGGCAGGCAGGATGTCCTTCGAGAAACTGTCTCCCACCACCAACACTTCATCGGCTTCCAGTTGCAATGCCTCCACTCCCAGCATGAAGATGCGCGGGTCGGGTTTCCGAATCCCTACCACCGACGACTCCACCACATGGCGGAAATAGGTGTCGAGGCGGAAGTCCTCGAGGATGGTGTTGATGTTTCCATAGAAATTGCTGACGAGCACCAAGGGGTAAAGGCGTGACCACTCCGCCACGATGGGACGTGCCACTTGCAGGGTACGAACCACATAATCGTAGCAGTATCGTGCGATGGTGTCGGAAATAGTTTGGCGTTCTGCCTCCTTCCCCTTTCCTTCCATGCCTTCCCAAAGATGTGCATCGACGAGGAAACTGGTTTCTATGTTGAGTTTGATGCGGAGCAAATCCAACATGTTGTGCTCGGGATGGATCAGCGGGAACTTGGCAAGGCTTCGTTCTCCATGCACGTATGCCATCCTGAACTGTTCCTTGGTGACGGGCACTCGTGCCTGCTGGAATCCTTCCCATATCACCTCGGACCAATGCACGCTATTGGTATCTAAGGTACCTCCATAATCGAATATAACTCCTCTTATCATATTATCTATTTGTAATTATTTCAAGTTTGGCTACGCTAAAG
>OMTC01000264.1 GCA_900313845.1 uncultured Prevotellaceae bacterium | reverse complement strand
CTCTCAATGTCCTGCTTCCAAGGGGTGACGTGCATCCAGCGCACGACGTTACCCCCCGACTTCACCATCAGGTCGTTGGAATAGTCGCTGAGCCAGGCTGGCACGGAGAGTCCTGCCCCCGGCCACTCATTCGAGGTGCGCTGGGCATAGCCGTGTACCATCAGACAACGGTCGTTGAGCAAAATCTTGCCCTCGCCGAAACGCGTCTTGCGGAAACCGGTACGGATGACGACCTCATCATTCCCTGCATTAAGGTTTAAAGGCTTAGCATCAGCTCCATCCTCTGCCAGATAGGTCTTGACCGTATAGAGATAGCCATAGCCCCACGACCAGAAATGCAGTCCGCTCAGCTCCCGCTGGACGCTGACGACGCGCGTCTCGCCAGGCTGCAAGGTAACACGTTCACCCGGGATAATGGCCGAGAGGTAGTTGTTTGCATTGATAATCTTAGCAAAGAGCCGGAACGAACGCGGTTTACTGTCCTCATTCCTGACCTGCGACTCGACATGAATCGTTGCTTTGTGGTTGGCAATGTCGAAATCGGTGGCATAGACATAGGTGCCGGTAGTACCGAGATTGCTGTAGAGCGGCAGTGTCTGGTAGAGCTTGCCCGTCACATGCAGCCATACGTTCTTCGGGATGCCGCCATAGTTGGCATTGAAGTTGCGGTCGTTCCACTGGTAACGGCTCTGATACTGACGCGACTCGTAGGTCCAGCTGTTGTCACAGCGCACGGCCAGCACGTTGTCACCTTCCTTGATATATGGTGTCAGGTCGAAGCCACAGGCCATCACGCCGTTCTCGCTGAAGCCGAGATGCTGACCGTTCAGATAGAAGTCAGCTCCTTGACGCACGCCCTCAAACTCGATGAAGTATTTGTGAGTATCTTCAATTCTTCCATTTTTCAATTTTTCAATTCTGAAATGCTTCCGATACCAGCAGATGGTGTCCGTCAGATCGACGATGTCCTTACGGAAAGCCTCATCGCCGTTGAAGGCGTATGGCAGTGTGACCTGCTGCCAACGGCTGTCATCGGACTCGGCATTCTTAGCCTCAGGGAAATCGCCCACCTGCAGCCGCCACTCACTGTTGAAATTATACTTCATGCGCTCAGTTGCCTTCATCGTCGTCAGAAGGGGAAGCATGATAACCACGATGGCAAATCGAAAAATCTTCATATTCATATTTTTAGTTTTCGTAAATTCACATTTTCTTTAGTAGCTTACTTCTGGCTTATGGAAGGACTTCCTGCATGAAGATGGCATCGAGGGTCCAGGTGGCAGCGTCGTTGGTACTGAGGACTGGGGCTGTGGTGCCGCCTTGGCGCTCGAAACGAAGGAGGTCGGACCATGCGGTGTTGACGTGTTCTTCTGATGGGAGAAGCCAACCTGCATAGGCGGAGAGACGAGGAATGAGGAAACGATTGTTGGAGATTTCGAGGGCTTTGCGCTTGTAGTCGCGGGCATGGGTGAGCCAAGTGCGATTCCATTCGGGCAGGTCAATCATTTCCTGCATTTCGTTCATCACTTCGAACCCTCCCATGATAGGCAGAAGGTGGTTGGTGTTTTGCAGAGCGGTGTCGCATTCATTCGTGATGATGCCTGTGGCAGGGTCGAAACCGAGTGCTTTCGGTCCGCTGAAAATGCCATGACGAAGACCAGCAATGCTCTTCATGCCAGCAATGATTTTTTCGCGATATTTCGGATTCTTCGTGCGTTCCCATTCCGTCATCCAGTTGGCAGCGTATGCCAACCAGTCGGGACCGATGCGAAGTCGGGCTGGGGCGGTGCAAGGATAGAGTCCACGAGGTTGAGCCAGACGCATGGGGTCGAGCGTGTAGAGTTTTTGGTCGGCATCGCGAACTTCGTGCATGAGGTCGCCACAGCGTTCGTCGGCAGTGAGATAATAGTAGAATCGGTTCCATGCTGCTTGACTGATGCGTGCTTCCTTGGCTCCGCAACCCCAATGAGAAACATTGTGGCGGGAACCGAGCATGCTGTTAGGTCCCATGTGATAGACATCCACTTCGCAGGTGTGGCGCGTCATTGCTTCTGCCATGCGCCAGAGGTCGGCATCGCCTGTGCGGAGGAAATCGTACCAGAAGAGCATGTTGCTTGCCAGTTCGGTGTTGTCCCAAGCATAACCTCCCACGTCGTAGCGCCACTCGCCACGGGCTGCATCGAACTGATGCATGACATCTCCATAGTTCCAAAATCCATACCATCCGTAGCGCTCCACTGCATCTTTGTAATAGTCGGAAATGTGCTTGAGCCGTGCCTCAATCTTTTGGGCGGTTGGGGTGGAATAGTCGGGCAGACTCCAAATGCCGAAAGCACGCTTGCGATGCAGATATTCGGGTGTGCAAATCAGTTGGTGAGGACTTTGCATCTGTGAGGCGAGAAGGACATAAGCAGAATCGTTCGGACATTCATCCATGACTGTCACGTAGAGTACGTTGGTGCGAGCCACGCCGTAGGCAGTGCTCATGCCTTCCTGCACATCCTCGTAGGCGGCTTCGAGCGTGTGGGCAATGGAATCGTAGTGCGCAAGATTCATAGGTTCTGCTTCGGGACTCCACAGCCAAATGGTGGCTTCGGCTTCATGGCTGCGAGCGTGACGAACTTCGAGCGTGGAAGGATAGCTTTGCCAAAAGTCTTTCAAGGCAAATGCCATACCTCCGCTCACGTCGCCCACCCACATGGTGCCATCGGCTCGATGACCTTCCTTGGTACCAATCCAAGGGGAGAGTTCGGTAGCTGCCTTGCGGATGGAGAAACCGTTTGGAGAGAGTTGGGAAAGACGATATTTGTCCCACGAAGCAATCTTCTCTATCACGGATTTGCTCATGGGGTCGAACTCCGATAGTTCGGGAAGCTTGACCTGCTGAACTTGCTGGTTCTCGGCATCACCACGATTCCAAAAAACGGGACGACGTGCAGCAAGAGGTTGTACGGATTCTGTCCAATCGCCCAAACGGATATGTCGGTTGTATAGTGCCTCACGGAATGGCACATCGAAGCTGATGCCTAACGAACTGATGCGACGGTCGGCAGAGAGGGAATCGACCACGAACGAATGAACCCATTTCATTTCGTTGCTCCCAGCAAAGACGTAGAGACGGACGGTGAAAGGTAGCATCTGCTCGTTGGTCGTTTCGTGCCAACCACAGAATTTCACGACACAACTTATGTCGCCTTGCCGTTCGACGATGGCGCTATCCACACGACTCACGCCGCTGATGCGCTCCATGCGATAGCTGTTAGCATCACCTTCAATATTGTCGTAAGAACAGCGCAGACGTGCTTCACCTCCTATGCGCTTTTCGTTCATCGTAATGCTATCAATCAGAGCATTCCCTTGCTTAGGAACGAAAAGCTGATACGTTCCAACATCAATCTTGATTTGGATTTGTTTTTCCTGTTCAGAAATGTGAATTGCTTTTGTCTTGTTTTTTGCTGTTTTTTTTGCTTTCGTCAGATACATCTTTCCTTGAGGAGCGACGGTTGCGAAAGCTTGCCATTTCACAGAGCCATCGGGCCACCAAGCAAGGGTCCATGTGTCCTTTCTCATTTCGTTCCCTTTCGCGTCTTTCAAGGAAAATTGCGTCTTGTCCGTCACTTCACCTTTGGAAAAAGGCACACCAAAGGTAGTTGAAGAAGCGTGAAGCGTGGAGGGTGAAAAAGCCTCTTCCCGACCTCCCCGAGGGGAGGAAAGCGTGGAGTGTGAAGTGTGAAGCGTGGAGCGTGAAGTGTCAAGAGAAGAGGAAATCCAGTTCAGTTCGATAGGGTCATCATCGGGATTGTGGGCGGTGTATTTGAAGTGGCATAATTGGGTATGGGAGAGGGTGGTGCGGAAACCAAACCAACCTTCAGTGAGGGGGTGTGGGTCACAATAATTCACCAGGCATTCCCCATCTATCCAATATTTCACTCTGCCATCGCGACACTCCAACTTGATATGATACCAATGGTTGGGTCTGAGCAGATGGGGCGTGTCGGTATATTCTTTCAGAATGGCTGGACGAAAGCTTGCATCTTCCACTGCTCTTGCATCACTCGTGTAGCGACGAAAGCGGGTTGTCTTGTTGTAGTTGCCTCCGAAACCGAGATAGTAGAGTTGGAGGTTGTAGGTGTTCACGAATTTTCCTCCCCTTTGTTTCATGCGGGCAAAGACATCGCTTGCTTTTGGGTCGCTTGCCATCCAAAAGCAATTCAAATCGCTCAGACGATTCCATTCCTCCTTCAGTCCATCCTCCACCACGACTCTGGCATCGTATTCTATGACAACGTTTCCCTTCATCTTTTCCTTCCACCATAACGTTGTGCCTTGCGGAGAAATGATGTCTGCCGTGTCACCTCGCCAAGTGATAGAGGTCTTAGGACTTTCCGCTTCGAGCGTCCAAAGGCGATTTTGTGCAGAAAGCGTGGAGGAAAACACAATGCACAAAAAACAGAGTGCAGCGTAAAACTTAATGGTTCTTTTCATGATGAAGGCGATTGATAATTAAAAATTAAAAATGAAGAATGAAGAATGAAAATTACTCATATTATGAGCGGAGTAAAATACATTCCTCATTCTTCATTCTTCATTGGCTACGCCGAGCTAAAGGTTCTTCATTTATTATTGTTCTTTGTCGATGGCTTCGAAACGCTCAATCTTGTCCACGTAGTACTTGCGGAGGTCGCTCCATTTATAATAAGGATAGGATTCGGTTGGGACAGGAAGCGTTTGTTCGCGTTCGTTGAGGAGAGCCTTCACGAGGATGTCGCCCGACTTGCCTTTCTTAGGACGATAGAAGATGAGTTGGATGTTGCAACCCATTGGGAAGATGTTGTAGTTTCGCCACACTTCATCGAGTTTGCCCAAGTCTTCCACCACAGCACCACTATTGCCAAGCTCGAGCAGACAGGCAAGCGGCATGACGCACACCTCATGCCCGAAACGAAGGGTGGCTTGCGTTTGAGTCACTGTGTCGGCTGTGGCAATGATATTCTTCAGCAGGTTCTTCTGACTGAAAGGCATCATGGAATTGGTTTGAGGAGCAGCGCCATAACCGAGGTACCAATCAATATTGCGGATGCGCCATTGGTCGTAGCATTCTTCGGCTGTGAAGAGCGAAAGAAGGTCGTAGTTTTTGATGTCGAGTCCAGGGATGCGTCCTTTCTCACATTCGAAGTCGTGGCTCTGCATGTTGGCTGCCACATCGAAAAGATTGCGCATGAAGGAGCCACCACCCTTGAGGGAGTCTGCCACCCATTGAGGGTCGTTGAACATGAGAGAGCAGATGCGTTCTGGATGTGTGTATTCTCTGCGGTAAGGGTCGAGGAATCTTCCGCGTCTGTTTCCGCTGCGGCGCACTTCTCCACGCCAAGGTTGGTTGAGATAGTATTGGAGAGATTCGCTTACATCGTTGTGGATGCGTGCAGAAGGGTTGGCTGCATTGAGCTCTTCGCACTCAGCAGTCATGGAGAGGATGCAACGGATGACTACTGTAGATCGTGCGTCGATAGCTACGTTTTTCTTCATGAAAATTTCGGGGAAATGCTGAGCCATACGCTTGCCGATGCCGTGGTGCTGACGTTCTCCCACCACGGTGAGGTCGCCCATACGTCCCTTGGCAGAAGCAAACACTTTCTTTAGTTTTTCGAGTGTTTCCTCGCCGAGAGCTGTGATTTTGCCTTCTTCCTTGGCTTTCTCAAGCGGGTTGATGCAGCCTGTGTAGTCGCCATCGCCTAAAAGCCAGCGGGAACCATGACGGCCATAGTGAGTGAGGTAGTAAGGTTCGTAGCCCTTAGGTGCTTTTGTCAGGTTCTCAGGTGCTGGATAGTTGTCGTAGTCGAGGTAATTGCTTCCTGAAAGAAAACGATTTTCAGCGATTTCTTCTTTTGCGGACTTCTCGTATTTTGTCTGTGCAGACAATCCGAATGCTACGAAACAGCATCCGAGGAATAAAAAGAGTTTTTTCATTGATGAGTATTTTAGTTTTTGGTTTTCTCTGAGTTCACGAAGGAGTCTAAACTTTTGTTATTTAATTGGTTTCAGCTACAAAAATAAAGAAAACGGCTCAAATCCACAAAAAAAATAAATAAAAAATGAAGAACCTTTAGCTCGGCGTAGCCTATGAGGGATGAAGAAAGGAACCTGAAACGCTAATGCCAAAGTTGTACCAAGTCGTTCGTTTTTTAGCCTTTAATTTTTTAATCTCTTTTATTTTGTCTAATTTTGCAAAGTTTTAGCATGTACTAATCATTTATTTGAATATGAAACGATTTGTGTTGGTTGCTTTAGCTACCGCTGCTACGTTTACGGCAGAGGCACAGAACAAAGGAGCGTTCCGAGGAATTGATAAAGATGCCTTCTCTTTTCGGTGAGAAGGACTTGATTCGTTCACTGCAATTGCTGCCAGGCGTGAAAGGCGAGAGTGACATTTCGGCTGGTTATCAGGTGCGTGGCGGTACATCCTCGCAGAACCTCGTGCTCTTTGATGATGCACCTGTGTATAACGCAGGACATGCCATGGGTTTGTTCTCTCCTTTCAATGAAAATGTGATTCAGAGTGGTACGCTCTACAAGGGTATGATTCCTGTACGCTTGGGTGGTGCCACTTCGTCGGTGCTTGATGTGAATGGACGTGAAGGCAATCTGGAGCGATTCCAAGGAAATTTCGGTATAGGCTTGCTTTTGGCAAAGGCAGAACTCGATGGACCTATCCAAAAGGACAAGGGTTCGTTCTTGGTAGCTGCACGTCGCTCCTACATGGATTTGTTCTTCAAGCCTATCAAGAAATATCGTGACAACGAATTGAATTTCTATGATGTGAATGCACGAGTGGATTATCGTTTTGGACGACAGGACCGTTTGACACTCTCGTTGTTTGCAGGACGCGACAACATTGGCATTGAGGATTTGTTAGGCATGAAATGGGGAAGCAAGAATGCCACGCTGCGTTGGATGCACTCTTTCAAAAATGATGTGTATTCCACACTGTCGCTGCTCTATTCCAATTTCGACACTGACATGAGTTATGAAGCCGATTATATCCATCAGGCATTCACTGGTTTCATTCGTCAGGGTGGGTTGAAAGAGAATATTCACATCGACCGCAAGAACCATAAGTGGGACATGGGTGTCCAGTCCATGCTTATCAATTTGAAATCGGGAGAATGGACCATTCAGGCAGATTATCATGCCAAGGAGAAACGTCGTGGATGGAACAACGATGCATGGTTGAGCGATGTGTGGAGTCCAAGTGATAATTTGTCCGTCTCTTTTGGTTTGCGTGCCAATATGTTTTCCGTGTTGGGTGGCTCTCCTTATTATGATATTGATGGTAATGGGAATATTGCGAAAACCTACAATTACGGAAAAAATGAGATGGTGAAGACTTACTTCAATTTGGAGCCACGAGTGAGTGCGAATCTCTTTATCAACGACCAATGGAGCATGAAGGCTGGTTATAGCCGCACAGCACAACATATCCAAGCCGTGCGAAGTCAGTCTGTGTCAACGCCAACTGATCGCTATACTTTCACTTCGAATATCTTCAAACCTCAGTTGGCTGACCAAGTAAGTTTGGGTGTATTTTGGTTGAAAGACGACAAGACCTACGATGCCAGTGCGGAAGTCTATTACAAGGACATCAAGAACGTATTGGACTACAAGGATGGTATGGATGCCATGTCGGAGATTGAGATGGAACGCATTCTGCTTTCCGGCAAAGGTCGCAGCTATGGTTTGGAACTGATGGGACGTAAGAATGCAGGAAAACTGAAAGGATGGATTTCCTACACCTTGTCGTGGTGTAAGAACAAGATTGAAGGCATCAATGAAGGCAAATGGTACACGGCAGGCAATGACCGACGTCATGACTTCACATTGGTAGGAATCTACAGTTTGAACAACCGTTGGACATTGACTGTTACGTGGAAATACAACACAGGTCAGGCATACACAGCTCCTACTTCAAGCTATAAGATGATGGATGGAGCCACTTTCTTCTACTATTCTGAGCGCAACAGCTATCGTATGCCAGCCTATCATCGTTTGGATTTGAGTGCCACCTACACGAAGCAGATGAAGAAGACGATTAGGACTTTATCGTTCGATATTTTCAATGTCTATAACCATTTCAATCCGTTTATGATTGTATTCAATTCAGACAGCACCAAACCTACTGGAATTAAAGCTACGGAATATGCACTTTTTGGAATCGTTCCATCAGTGTCCTACTCGGTTAGCTTTTAAAAGGGCATCCCTGAAACTTGAAACTTGAAACGGCGCTTAGCGCCCTGAACCTCAAATAATAATGATAATACGACCCTTCAATATGAATAGTGTGAAAAGTTCTTCCTTCTTGGGAAAAACTGCAGCTTTGCTTGTTTTTCTTTTTATGATGATGACATTTATGTTGTCCTGCGAAAAGGAATTAAACATCAATTATCAAGATGCGGAAGCAGTGTATGTGATAGAAGGAACCCTCAATGAGGACGGTTGTCTTGTGATTCTTTCCCAAACCAACAATATGAGTGGTAAGACAAACTCGTTGCCAATGAAAGATGCTAAGGTGACCATCACCATGCCCGATGGTTCCACTCAGCAGTTGCCAGAGGTTGCCGAGCATCGTTTCTCTGCTCCAATCCATGCTGAGGCAGGTAAGACCTATGGACTGAAGGTAGAGGTGAACGGGCAAACGTTCACAGCACAGTCCACGATGCAGAAACCAATGGATGATGTAAAAGGTCGAATCATTTGGCAGAAAGTAGCAACCTACGATGCACTTGTACCTCGATTCACATTGACCGACGACTCAACGATGGAGAATTACTACTACTGCCCCGTTGGGTGACTGAAAAGCATTGGTTGAACTATCCTATCTGCTTCATAAGTGAGGACTTGCTGAAGGACAATAAGCCAGAGGATGCCGACCGGATGCTCTATGTGGGTGACACGCTATATTATCGATTCCGTTCTGTAGATAAGGATGTTTTCAATTATCTCTATGCATTGCGTCAGAATGGTTCGAGGGCTATCAATCCTACAAGCAATATCAAGGGTGGATGCTATGGTTATTTTTCTGCCTTTTCAGAAAAAACGGTATTCCTTGTTTTAACGGAGGAATTGCTCAAACACAAAATTTCTCGTCTTGATACAGCGAATGAATAGGATGAACTGAACAAAGCTTGTGAGGTACTTGTTCCCATATTATGACACTGAAGAATCGCAAAAACGCAATTATAATTATTAGTCCACAAATAATTTAAGTGATAAGCAGTCTTTGATTATTGTGTTTTTCGTATATTTGCA
>OMTC01000149.1 GCA_900313845.1 uncultured Prevotellaceae bacterium | reverse complement strand
TGAAGAACGATGATGGCAGCTACTATCAGCCAAACTCGCCTACCGACATTCATAATCCTGTGGGCGACCTCCGCGACAACGTGAGCCAAGGCGACCGCATCTACCTCTTGGGCGATGCAGGCGTGAAGGTGAATATCCTGCAAACCGACAAGCACTATCTCAACACTTCGCTCAACTATGCTTTGCAGTACAACGACCAGAAGTCGAACTTCTATACGCCTTCCACTTCGAGCGAATCTTTCTGGAACGGCTATGCAGGACGTGCCAACATCAACTATCAGAAGTGGTGGACCAACCGCTTGGAATGGCTCGTGAACTACACGCTCTCGCTCACCGACCACGAACTGAAGGCTGTGTTCGGATATTCGTGGGAACGTAGCAAGTGGGAGCAAAGCGGTAATGAGAACAAGGATTTCGTCTATGACTCCATGAGCTACTTTGGCATTGGTAACGGACGTGCGCTTGCCGACGGAAAGGCAAACCTCTGGGCAGGCAGCAGCGAATCCACGCTGATTGGTTTCTTCGCTCGTTTGAACTACAATTTCCGCGACATGCTCTTCGCCTCTGCATCCTTCCGTCGCGAAGGTAGCACCAAGTTCGGTGTGAACAAGAAATGGGGTAGTTTCCCTTCAGCATCTTTGGCATGGGAAATCACCAAGACTCCATTTGCAGAAGCACTCTCTCAGACATTCCAGAGTCTGAAACCTCGCATCTCTTACGGTGTGACAGGACGTTCCGACTTCGATGCCTACAAGTCGCTTGCCACCTATAGCGGATATGGCGCTTACCTCATCGATGGTGCTTGGGTGAGTGGTTATGCACCTTCGCTCAACGCAAATCCCGATTTGGCATGGGAAAAGAGCACAGCCTTCAATGTGGGTGTGGATTTCGTTACGCTCAACAGCCGCTTGAGAGGTAGTGTGGAATTTTTCGACCGCCGTTCCAAGGACCTTCTTTATAACTATACTGCTCCGCAGCCACCATTCATCTACAACACCATCCTCGTGAATGTGGGAACCACCAAGAACACGGGTGTGGAGGCATCTCTGGAATTCGATGTACTGCCTAAGTCATCTGCTTCCCAATGGACAACAGGTTTGCTTTGGAGCACGGGTACTACGAAACTCACCAAACTTTCGAGCGACGTGTATCAGATGGCATACCTCGACCTCTATCAGAAGCCAGGCGTAGGTACGAGCGAATACTTCTTCCGAGTGCTCGAAGGTGGCAAGATTGGTCAGTTCTTTGGCTACGAGCATGCAGGCATCAGCAACGAAGGGTTGCTTCTCATCTACGACAACGAAGGCAAAGCCGTTCCTGTGTCGCAGGCAGATCCTTCCTATAAGCGCAACATCGGCAATGGCGCACCACGTCATTTCCTCTCGTGGAACAACTCCTTCCGTTGGAAGAATTGGGATTTGAGCATGTTGTTCCGCAGTGCCTTAGGCTTCAAGATTTTCAATATGCGTAAATATGGCATGGGCTTGAAAGGCTGTGGTACCGACAACGTGATTCGCACTGCCTACACAGACTTCGCCAACATCGAGTCGGGTGGAGGAGTCATCAGCAGCTATTTCCTTGAGAAGGGTGACTACCTGAAGCTCGACAACCTCACACTGGGTTATAACCTCCATCCAAAGAGTCGCCAGATTGTGGAAAGTTTGCGCGTCTATCTCACGGTGAAGAACATCTTCACGCTCACGGGCTATAAGGGCAACGACCCTTCGATTGTGACTTCTACTGGCATCACCCCAGGTGTAGATTCCAACAGTGCTTATCCACAAGCCACTCAGGCAAGCATTGGCGTAACATTGCGATTCCATTGATGAAAAAGAGATAATAGAGGAAATGAGCATACATTTTCAAGCAGAAAACAATCATTTCCGTTGCTTTAAAACTCAAAACTCATCAATTCAAAAACTTATTAACTCAACAACTTACTCAATTATGAAAGTTTTCAAATATAGCATCATGGCAATTGCCGTTGCATTCGGGCTTACCGCATGTACCGACCTCGACGAGAAGGTATATGACCGTATTGATGCATCTGTCTATTATCAGAATGAAGCCAGTGTGAAGGGTGCAGTGGCTGCCATCTATAATCAGACTTCTTCTACCCTTGCAGGAGAGAACTTCTTCCACCTTTCCGAGTATCCTGCCGACCAGCTCACTTGGCGTGTGTGGAATGGTGGTCTGTGGGGATGGGACGAAGCCATGAAGACCGTTCTCTCTTGGCAGAACTGGACTTCGGAATCAACCATCATCCGTAATGCATGGAGCGGTGCATGGACAGCAGTAGGTCTTGCCAATCTCTTGCTCAACGACCTTGAGAAACTCAATGCCGGCAGTCTTGGCATGAGCGACCAGCAGTTGAAGCAATACATAGCTGAGGTACGCACCATCCGTGCTTGGAACTATTATTGCATTTTCGAAATTTGGGGAGGAGCACTGCCGCTCAACACCTCTGCATCGAGTGAGGTGCCAGGCACAGCCGACCCTGATTGGAACACCTCCTGCAAGAAAATCTATAATTTCATTTCAACCGAACTCGACGAATCGAACAGCGCGTTGGGTATTGACCAAAACAATCAGTTGAAGAACCGTGCCAACCAAGCCATGAACCGCTTGCTCAAAGCCCGCTTGCTGCTCAATGCGGAAGTGTTCATTGGTGAGAACCATTATGATGAATGCGAGGCACTTTCGAAACAAATCATCAATGGAGACTTTGGCAAGTATGCGCTGGCTGAGAATTATCGCGACATCTACAGCATCAACAACACAAGTTGTCCCGAAGTGATTTTCGCTTTGGCGGCTGAAGACGGACAAGGCGCTGCCAATGCCATCTCGAATGTGCGCACGATGGTGGGTATGTGGTATGGCTATGCCGACTATTTCGGACAGTCCTACGATGGAATTGGTGCATGGAACTGCGTATGCCTCGTGCCGTCATTCGACAACTCAGGTACCGTTCTCCCTACGGGTGGAACCACAGGTGCCAACTGTTTCCTCGATGCTCCTTACAATGACAAGTTGGGTGCTCCATACGAGCGATTCGACGACCGCGACATCCGCAAGCAGAATTACGTTTACGATGCAGCTACTATGACTCATGGCCCAGGCATGTTCCTAAAGGGAACCGTTCGTGCCAACTTCGGAACGGGCGACATCCTCAAGGCAGATGCCGACCGCGATGGTCAGGACCTCGTGTATGTGGACCAACTCGGCACTTTCCTCAATCAAGGTCGCCAGCTCGAAACGGTGATGAATCCTCGTTGGGGAGAAACCAATTCAGGTGTACGTCTCGTGAAGTATCCGCTCTATCCAGATGATGGTCAGAATGGCTTCAAGTCTATCGACGATGTTCAGTTCCGTCTGGCAGAGGCTTACTACAACGTGGCTGAATGCGAGATGCGCAAGGGCAATGGTGGAGAGGCAAAGAAATATGTGGATGCCGTTCGTCAGCGCTATTACACCAGTGCCAACCGCAATGCAGCACTCAGTGAGCCAGGTCCTGGCTTCAGCAATTTCGATATGGACTGGATGCTCTCCGAGTGGGGTAAGGAATATCTGGGCGAAGGTAATCGCCGTCGCACCGATCTCCGCCGCTTCAACAAGTTCACACAGGGCACATGGTGGTTCTGGGGACGTGCCACCGAAGATGGTGTAGAACTTCCTGCCAAGCGCAACACCAAGTATGAGTGGTATCCATTGCCACAATCAGCTCTCTCCGTTAATCCTGGACTCATCCAGAATCCAAGTTATTGAGATTCTAAACGTTTAAAGTTTAACGTTTAAAGTTTAACGGAGATACAATTCTCCGCGAAAACTCATCAACTTAAAAACTTATCAATTAAAAATTCATTCCATCATGAAAAAGAATATATTATGGATTTTGGCACTGGTGCTTCCGTTCATGGGCTTTTTCAGCAGTTGCTCCAGCGACGAAGACATCATTTTCGACCATGAGCGCCAACAGTTCGAAACGCGTGCCGACCGCATTTTGCTCGAATTCATCGTACCTTTTGGCACCACAGCCGATGAGGAAATCTATATCACTGGCCCTTTCAATGGCGATAGCACAGCCATTGGCAATGCCGCCTATCTGCTCACGAAAGCACCTAAGAGCGACATGAAGTGGGGCATCTATCTCGACCCTTCCACCTTCATCAATGGCAAGACCCTTGCCGATGGATTCCGTTTCTATTCCGTTTCTCAAGGTAAGGAATACACCACGAAGGGCGAACAGGCATGGCATACCGACAATCCAAGCGTGGGCACCTTCACCAACATCTGGGGACAACGCTGGGAAAGCTACTACTGGAGTGGCGACGAGCCTGAAATCGAGCACGACGGATTCGTGGTTTATGTCGATAACCAGACGGGCTGGGATGCCATCACCCTCTACATGTGGGGCGATGTGAACAACCTCAACGGCGATTGGCCTGGCATGGCTCCAACAGGAACCGTGAAACTCAATGGTACAACTTGGACCTTCTTCGATATGGGTGCTGACAACTCAGGACTTTCCGAGAACCTCATCTTCAACAATGCGGGTGGTGGCACTCAACTCCCTGACTTTGCTTTCACCATCGACCGCGACATCTATCTTCGTGTCACAGAAAGTGGAGTGGAGGAAGTGGAGGTTGAACCTTCGGTGAAGCATGATGGCTACGCAGTATTTGTTCTCGACCAGACGGGTTGGGACGACATCACCCTCTACATGTGGGGCGATGTGAACAATCTCAACGGCGATTGGCCAGGCATGGCTGTCACGGGAGAACAAACCGTAGCAGGCAACACCTACAAGTATTTCGATATGGGTGCCGACAACTCAGGACTTTCCGAAAACCTCATCTTCAACAATGCAGGTGGTGGCACTCAGCATCCTGACTTCGCTTTCACCATCGACCGCGACATCTATCTGCTGGTCACTGCCAGCGGTGTGGAGGAAATCGACCCATACAACTTCAAGCCATCGAGTGGTTCCCACAAAATCTACATCAACAACCAGACGGGTTGGAATGCGCTCGGACTCTACGCATGGGGCGAAGGTCTGCCAGAGCTCTTTGGCGAATGGCCAGGACTCACCACCTACACTTCCGAAACCATCGACGGCGTCACCTATCAGGTCTTTACCTACGAGGGTAGCGGACAGGAATACCATCTCATCCTCAACAATGCAGGTGCGGGCTCTCAAGTGGATGGACCAGCCATCACTACGGGTAGCGACTATTTCTTCACTGTGACCACTTCCGAATGGACTGCCAAGTCGGTGAAAGCACGCAGATAACGCATCTCACACACAATCAACGAGCAACAGTGAACGCTTCCCATGCGTTGAATGCTCAACTCATAGTAGCTTTACTGTTCATTAGGTTAATTGTATTTTCGGAATGGTCGTTCTGTGAAGTACGACCATTTCATTCCCTCCTCACTCTTAATTCCTCACTTTTTTATGAAACTTCTCATTATTCTTCTTTTCACTTTTCACTTATCACTTTTCACTTCC
>OMTC01000253.1 GCA_900313845.1 uncultured Prevotellaceae bacterium | reverse complement strand
ATCAGCATCGTCATCAACGAAGTGAATGTGCCATTAGGTGAAAATGTTCGTCTGTCAGACGACAAACTGATGCTCGACATGCCCAACTATGACCTGCATGGCCTGATACTCCTCCACCCCACAGATGCTCAAAAACAAATGATCAAGGAGTGGGACGCCATCGTCGAGGAATGGGGCGGTAAAGGAAATGATGGCAGCACCACCACAACCGAAGTGACCGACGAAGGAGCCTCTGAACCAGCTCGTGTGCCCGCATCAACACAGGTTGGACAATGAGTTTTGGAGTATAGGAGTTTTTCATCGGTAGGTAAGAATCCACAAAACTATCACCATTCGTCACAAAACCATACAGAATATCCCAAATATTAGGCAGTTAGCACAACTAACTGTATTTTTGCAGTGTCTAATTGAAAGAACAATGAATATTCGTTTAGAAACCCCAAATGATTATCGCGAGGTGGAGAACCTCACACGCGAAGCCTTCTGGAACGTTTACCGTCCAGGATGCACAGAGCATTTTGTGCTCAATCAGTATAGGACCAATCCCGACTTCATTCCTGAACTTGACTTGGACCAATCCCGACTTCATTCCTGAACTTGACTTGGTCATGGAGGAGGACAACCGCATCATCGGCCATGTCATGTTCTCGAAAGCCAAGATTGCTTTAGACTCCCCTCACTCACAGGGAGGGGATGGGGGTGGGTCTTTCCCATCGTGGACATTCGGTCCTATTAGCATCCATCCCGACTACAAACGCAAGGGCTATGGCTTGAAACTGCTTCAATACGCATTAGAGAAGGCACGTGAGATGGGTATCGGATTCATCTGCATGGAAGGTAATATAGAGTTTTACAAAAACGCAGGTTTCGATCTCGCCAGCAAACTGAACATCCACTATCATGCTGAGCCGAAGGATGCCGAAGTGCCTTACTTCCTTGCTCAGGAACTCATCCCCGGCTGGCTTCGGAACAACGGAGTCACCGAGGCAACTTATTGTCCGCCAAAGGGCTATTTCGTTGCCGACATGAACCCAGATGCCTTCGAAGCTTACGAAGCCACCTTCCCGCAGAAGAAGAAAGCATTCCAAGAGGGCCAACTACCTCAGTTCTGTCAGAGTTGCGGTATGCCGTTAACCCGTATCGAGGACTGTGGCAAGAATGCTGACGGCAGCACTAATTTCGATTATTGCCAGTATTGCTACAAGGACGGGAAATTCTTGCAGGAATGTACGATGGACGAAATGATTGAACATTGTGCACAATTCGTTGACGAGGTCAACAAGCAAATGCCTAAGCCCATGACAAAGGAAGAGTACAAGCAGATGATGCACGGCTTCTTCCCCATGCTGAAACGATGGAGGAAATCCCATCCACAGGATGACACACTTTAGTTCTCTGTATGAAACTCGCCTATCACATGTGCAGCTTTTATCCAGAACTGAAGGACGAGTTGAAGCGCACCATCGAAGCATTGGAGATAGAGTATTACAAACCCGCCATCAAGTGTCTGCGCAAAAAGATTCTCAGTGGGAAATATCAATAACATAAAATTACAATGGAAACAAATCGTATCATACTACGCCCTTGGATCGACAGTGATGCGGAGACACTGTTCAAATGGGCATCCGACCCAGATGTTGGACCACGTGCAGGATGGCCACCGCATAAGAGTGTGGAGGAGAGTCTGGAGATTATCCATACCGTTTTCAATGATGCAACCAAGACATGGGCTATCGAACTCAAAGAGACTGGCGAGGCGATTGGTGCTATGGGTTATGGACCGTCGTGCGAATGTGATTTACCAGCTCGTGAAGGGGAACCACTCATTGGTTATTGGGTGGCAAAGCCTTACTGGAATCAAGGCATTTGTACGGAGGCTCTGCGGCTGATGATAGACCATATCCGAATGACGACAGACATCAAATCGCTTATCAGTGGGCACTTTGTTGATAACCCTGCTTCAGGCCGAGTGATGGAGAAGTGCGGTTTTGTTCCAACAGGAGAAACCTGCATCGATGAAAAGCAATACCAAGGTGAAAACCATCCCATTAGAGTATTGAGACTGGAAATTAGAAACAAAGAATAAGAAGACTTTTATATTTGGACAATCTGAAAAGATGAAACACGAGATTATTACATTGGCCAATGTGCAGATTATTGGCATGACCAAGGAAATCGCATTCTGCAAGGGACAGGAAGAGTGCCCAAAGTTTTGGGGAGAGTATGTGGAACGGATCATTAAGCCCGTGTTTATAGAGCACAAGGTTCCCGATGCCTTTCAACAAGCAGCCATCGACAACGGTGTCGGCGAATTCGGGCTCTGCACCTGCGACATTCCCAACCACAACTGCATGACCTGTGCCGAGGTTAATTTCGGCGCTTGCAGCAACAATACTTTCACTTACGTTATTGGCGGAATTTATAAGGGCGGCAACGTGCCTGAGGGCATGAAGCTTTTCCCTATTCGCAGCGGCAAGTGGCTGAAAGTTCATTTCGAGGGCGGCATGAAAGCCTTCCAGCAACAGTACCAGATATTCTACATGGAGTGGTTGCCCCAGCACCCAGAATTTCATTGTCCCATCAACGCCATGACGATGGAATGGTACAACGGCACCGACATCAACTCGCCCGATTACCAGTGCGGCGTGATGATACCATTAGAATAGAGAAAAAAGGGATAAGAAAGATGGTACCAATGAAATATCTGCCGAATATCCTCTCATCGCTCCGAATGGTAGGGGCTGTTGCTCTGCTTCTGTGCAATGTGTCAAGCAGTTCGTTTTGGGTGCTTTACATCGTTTGTGGCATCAGCGACATAGCCGACGGGTGGCTGGCTCGGAAGCTGAAGTGCGTTACCAGGAGTGGCGCATTGCTGGATAGTTTGGCAGACATCTGCTTCGTAGCGTGTTGTGCCTGGAAGCTCCTACCGATACTCGAACTGCCACAATGGTTATGGCTGTGGGCAGGTGTAATTGTCGTCATAAAAGTCGTGAATCAGCTTTTGTCACTCGCGATGTACAAGCGCTTCTGCTTCCCTCACACCCTCGCGAACAAGGCAACAGGATTTCTGCTATTCATTACTGTTCCTACGACAGTATGGTCAATCATTCCCATCTCAATCACTGCAATCGTCGCCACGTTTGCCGCCATACAAGAGGGACATGGTCTTGTTGCTCTCACCTCTCCACGCCCTCGATTCACATTCAATACGGTTGGTCTCTTCACGACAGACAACTCCAAGATGGTAGCTTTCTATCGTGATGTGTTCGGATTCCAGACAGAATGGAATGGTAAGGAGCCAAATGTGGAATTGCATCTTGCTGGAAGTCGCATCATCCTGTTCCCACGCACAGACTTTGAGCAGATGACCTCACAGCAATATGCCTATCCACGGGGTGTCAATGGCACCATGGAACTCTCGTTCGATGTGCCGACCTTTGCCGATGTAGATAAAGAATATGCAGCTGCATTGGGGAAGGGTGCCAAAGCCATCTTTCCTCCAACCACCGAGCCATGGGGCCAACGAACGTGCTATGTAGCAGATCCGGAAGGTAATCTTATTGAAATCTCTTCTTTTGTTGAAAGTAATGTTCCTAATTAACCATGAGTGAATTCATGTCACCCCGAAGGACGTGAATAAGCATCACTTATTTCACAAAGAAAAGCTTTCCGTTGCGAATGTAGAGTCCTTGGGTGGTAGGTTTCACTTTCCGTCCGCTCAGGTCATAGATAGCGTCGGAAGGATGTTTCGATTCATCACTTAGCACCTTATCTATATCATTGGCATCGTTGACGTAGATGAGTCGGAAGTTGTCGAAACAAGTCCAGTCATATACCGATGGCGTGAAATGACGCAAGCCGATGCGCAAATCACTCGTTTCTGACAGCTCGAAGTCGAGGTGCTGGGCATAGTGTCCAGCAGCGAAAGCCTCTTCAGCTGTGGCAACGTTATCTGGATAAGTATAAGGATTGTAAGTGTAAGGTGCGGATGCATCGAACAACGAGAGCATAGGCGTCGAAGCGTCGGATGCATAAACCTCGGCATAGTCCTCAGTCCCCTTCGTGTGGCGCTGCCATGCGTTCTGGATGTTGCCGTTGCGATAGAAGCCCTGCCACTCCAAGCGATATTGTCCGGCAGGCATGTTCTTCAGTATCTGATAGCTGTCGAAGAGTTG
>OMTC01000392.1 GCA_900313845.1 uncultured Prevotellaceae bacterium | reverse complement strand
TCGCCTCCTGCCTCGAAGTATTTCAGACGGACAGCTCCCGTGTTGGCAGAGCCTCCTTCCTTGGTGTCGTTGGAACCGTCGCTGTTGCTGTTCACACGCTTCCATCCCTCTGGAATACCTTCGCCGATGGTGCTTTGTGCGTCATCCCACGAATTGGCACGGATGAGCGTGTCGAGAACGGCTTCTCCTCCCACTTCAGAAATGCCAAAGGAATAGCGGAATCGGAAAGGCCCTGCTGCCACGCCGCGCTCATCTATGACATCTGAAATGCTCAGCGTGTAATCACCATCGGGCATGGTGGTTTCAGCAGGAAGTTGGAAGGTGAGCGTGTTGCTCATCCCTGTTTCTTGGAGCTGGAGTGCCACACTCAGATTGTTGTCGGCAAGAGTGGCTTTGGCTTTCTCGCAATCGATGGGAAAGTCGAAGACGTATTTGAATGGAGAAAAGTTGTTGGGAAGGTCAAACGACTGATTCTCAGGCGATGCAGAAAGGATGGCTGCAGGGGTAGGAGCAAGGATGGTGACGGTTTTTGTCACGTCCTTCTGCTTCTTGTCGTTGTCGGTTGCCACCACTCTCAGACTGTGGTTGCCAGCGGATGGACGAATCCACACGTAGGACTGAGGACTCTCTGTGTAGGTCTCCACCAATCGGTTGTCGATGTAGAGTTGGATTTTCTCGATTGTACCGTCGATGTCAGTTGCTTCTACCGTGACGGTAAGGGTGTCGAGCGAGGTGAATTCGCCTGAAGCGGACGAGACGGTGATGCTGGCAGAGGGAATGCCTGGGTCGAGAGAGAAACGTTTGCAGAAGTTCCAGATTTCCACACTCGACATGGCTCCGTTCGAGTCGTTCGATACCCAGTGGCCCTTGCCTTCGTTCTTGATATAGACCACTTCAGTACCAGCCTTTCCGCCTGTCCAACGATACATCGTGGAGAAGGAGTTGGGCTTGTTCTTGGGATATGGGTGAATCACCTCGGGTGTGCTGACACAACCATCGAATCGTGCCCATCCCTCGGCAAATCCATAGGCTCCACCGTTGCCAACCACATCGTCGGCTGTGCCGTGGATATAGATGAGTGGAACAGGACGCGAGGCATTGGTACCACTGCCCGAACCGCTCATAGGAGCAAAGGCGGCAATCTTGTCGGCTATGTGGTTCATGGCATGGACCGTGAACATACCTCCCATCGAGAAGCCCGACAGATAGACTCTGTTTTTGTCGATGCCATAGCGGTTGTGCATCGTGTCGATAATCGCTTCGATGAAGTTGAGGTCGCTATTGCCTGAGATGTCCCAATAGCGGTTCACACCATTAGGGAAGACAACGGCAAAGAGTGCTGTGTCGGCGATGCTTTCATAGACGCAATGCTCTTTCTGATAGGCTGCATCCTGGTTGGCACCATGACAACTGATGATGAGTGGACGGTTGGCAGGCAGATTCTTTGGCACGTATGGAATCATGGTGCGCTGTGTGTTGCCCACTTTGATGGTCTGTGTCTGTGCTTGTGCAGTAAGTATCAGCGTAACGAGTAGGCTGAAGAGGATGATAACTCTTTTCATAATTAATTAGTGGCCTCCACCTGCCCTCCCCGAGGGGAGGAGCATGCCATCCCGATGGAATCGCTTAACGCTTAACGCTTAACGCTTCACGCTTCACACTTCACTCCTCACTTTTCACGCTTCACGTTCTTCTATCCCCCTCGGGGGAGCAGGTGGGGGGCTTTTTTATTTTTGTTTAAAGATTTTCTTTCCGTTTCTGATGTAAATGCCTCGAGTAGGTGTGGATACACGAATGCCATCAAGCGAATAGAATGCGTTCTCGCTTGGTTTTGTTTCGTTGGAAATGCTTGGGATTCCTAAGATGATAGGTTCGAGTTGTTCGATATACTGCAACAGTTTTTCTGTAGCTGTAACCATCTTGTCGTCGTTGTTCACCACTTTCGAAGGAGTGTAGAGATTGGTGACATACGATTGCAGGCGGCGGTAAGCGTATTTGGTCTGCATTTCTTCAACGTCGGCAAACTGATTCACGATTTCGAGCGCACGATTGTATGCTGCATAGTAGTTTTCGAGGTTTGTCTTTCGAGTAGCCAGTGGATTCATTGCCTTTAGCAGTGCTTCAGTTGCCTTTTCGTATTCAGATGGGGCAGTGGATGCAAATGTGGCGTATTCATCAAGTATGGGTTTCAGTTTGTCTCTGAGTTCCTGAGCCGACTCATAGATGGAATCTACTTCCGAGGAAGTGCCATCGTAGAGTGCTTGCGCTTCTGCCATGGTCTTGAGGAATCCTCCTTTGTAAAGCTGTGCAGCGGATGTGCTGTCGATGTTCTCAATATCCACTTCCGTGATGCCAAAAGTGTATTCGAAGACG
>OMTC01000303.1 GCA_900313845.1 uncultured Prevotellaceae bacterium | reverse complement strand
GTGGAGCATGTCTATTGGCAATGGATGAAGAATCCTTTCTTGGATGTATTTCCGATGTTCAAGATGTTGGTGAAGGGTAAGTATGCTGATTTGCAAAGTGAATGGAGAGCAGCACAGAAAGACAAGTGGCTGTTTGATTTCATTGTGGATCATATTGCTCCACCAAGCCGAAGGGTGAGTGAGGCGCGTGTGCGTGCTGCTGGTAATCACCTGATGGAGATGGGTATGCAGACGGACAACGGAAGAGATATTGCCGAGGGTGCGAAGATTATCACCAAGCTCGACAGGCTCGACCAACCTGAGAATGAGCAGGCGGATATGAGTAAGGTTGCGTTTTTGCCAAGTGTTGTCGTTACGAATATCAAGGAAGTGGATGAAACGAAAGAGAACCTGGATGACGAGGAAACGAAGCGCATTCTTGGAAAGTATGGTGGATTTGTCGATGAGAAGAGGAAGATGATAGAAGCGAAGGTCAATGTGATGATGGCGGGGAGGGAAGCGGAAACCTCAAAACAAAATTTTGAGGAACAGTGGCTGGAAGATGACGGAGAGGCGAAGGCAGGGAAATGAAGAACGAAGAATGAAGAATGAAGAATGGCGAAGGCAAAACCTTCGCTTACTGAGAAATAGAGCATGAGCAGGATAGGGACTAACCCAAATATCAGTAGTGACCAGTTGGAGGCGAAGATGCTTCCTGACGTGGAAGAGCCAAAGCCAGAAGCCGCGGAAGGTGGAGTAGTGGATTTGCTCGGTGATGGTGTGCATAAGATTTACCTTCATCGAGGGCAGTTGGATATTTACAACTTCGGGTCGCGTTCCACTAAGGTGCGTGCTGCTCGTGGTTTTGGAAAGACCTCGTATATCGGTTTGCACATGGGAAAGTGTGTCATTGGTATGCGAAGGCAGATGGGTGGTTTCGTTGGTGCCAGTGCCAAACAGCTTTACACTCGCACGATGCCGAATGCTTTGAAGGTGATGAACTCGCTGGGGTTTGAGCAGTTTTATTTTTTGGGGCAGGCTCCAGCGAAGTTGCGATGGGAGATGCCTTTGGCTCGCCCGAGAACCTGGGAGAACTGCGTACATTTCCAGAACGGGTTTGTATGGCAAATGCTCAGTATGTGTGTTAAAGGTAGTGCCAATGGATTGAACCTTGCTGCTCTGATTGGTGACGAAACCAAATACCTGCCGTGGCAACGGGTGAAGGAGGAGATTTTACCTACGTTGCGTGGTGACTTTATGCCGCCGTCGGCAAGGAAGGTAGAGCAGAAACGATGGGATTATGGCACAGACCCGAAGATGAACCATTACTGGCTTAGTCAGTTATGGGTGTCCGATGCAGGATTAACTCAGAGTCAGTGTCAGTGGGAGAAAGAAGAGCTGTACGAAACCAAGGAAGTCAACGAGCAGATTGCGGAGATGTTGGCTGAACTGAAATATCTCGAAAAGACAAATCCACGATTGGCGTTGCAGTTGGCGGAGAATGAGAACTATCTGAAGAAGTTGAATTTGCTCAGGTCGCAAAGCGAGACTTTCTGGAATTTCAGCTCCATTGAGAATGCGGCTATGTTGGGAGAAGCGTGGATACGTCAGATGAAGCGAGAGTTGCCTGACTTGATGTTTCGCATACAGATTCTTGGTCAGAAGAAAGGTGCTGCAAAAGATGGTTTCTACTCGAATTTCGACATTGATTTGCATGGATATACAGCTGATGATGTGACTACCTACGACTTGATTGCTGACAAATTTACAGTCAAACAGAAAGGCAAGGCGCTCGATGTGCAGAAATGGCCGACGGCATACGAGACGGAGACGCTGGACTTGGACCAGTTGCAACGTGCAGCCGATGACTGTTCCCTTGATACGGATGTGGACTACACAGAGCCATTACGAATTGCCATCGACTGCAATGCCAACATTAACGGTGTGGTGATTGGGCAGACCCGCAATTTTGAAGGGCGTGCATCACTCCTGGTGCTCAAGAGTATGTTTGTGATGAACGAACGCAAGCTGCGTGCATTGTGTCGTGATTTTACTCAATACTACAAACCACATCTTCGCAGGAACGGGGAAGTTATCTTTTATTTCACGGCTACTATCAAGCAGGGAGGAGCCACTGCATACGCGGTAGAGGGTGCTGATGAGAATCGTTTTGATAGGGTGGTGGTTTCCGAACTTTCGCAGATGGGATGGAAAGTGACAGCCGTTGACATGGGTGGTGCCATGTTTCACAGAGATAAGTATATGTTGATTAACGATATTCTTTCTTTTCAGCAGTCGCCTGCATTGCGTATCAACAAGGAAGCTGGTAGAAATGACTATCTGATAACAGCTATTGAGAATGCAGGACTTGTGCCAGGTTCGTTTCGCAAAGACAAGTCCAAGGAGAAACTGAAAGGCACGGATGAAGAGTCTTTGGGTGGCGACCCACGTACAAGAACGGATATTACAGATGCGCTGGATGATTTGGTTATTGGTGTGAAATATCATGGTGAGGGCAGGCGAAAGGTAGGTGGTGCGCTTCGAGGTAGATACCAGAATTTGAGAATACCGAGAGGGTAGAGGGAAATTAAAAATGAAAAATGAAAAGTGAAAAATTGAGTCAACAAATTCTCACAAATTCTCGCAAATAATTTTTTGAGTGCAGTTAAAATTCTACGAAAAAGGTTGCAGGGTTTACGGAAAATGTTTTATCTTTGCAACGTCGAATCAGTGATGCGGTAGAAGTGCCGCCCAATTAGCGGTATTTTTTTTGTACCTATATTGATAATCATACACACTGCAATGAGTAGAGTTCAGGGAAACCTCTCCAAGGAATCACGCACACTGATCCTGACAGCTCTTTGCGGTGTGATTTTTTTATTAGGGGGGTGTAGCATTATGGACCAACTGAAGATTTTCGCATCGACGCTGGAAGATACGGCAAGGCAGCAGATTGAAAGGATGAGTAGGAGTGATGCGTACAAGGATTGTATCATTCGTATTATGCCGGATTGCCACGCAGGAGCGGGTTGCACGATTGGGACGGTGATTTCGCTGAAGGACCGCATTGTGCCGAATACGGTGGGTGTGGACATCGGCTGCGGTATGTCGGTAATCAGGCTTGGCAAGATTAGTATCGACTTGCAGAGACTCGATGAAGTGGTGAACA
>OMTC01000251.1 GCA_900313845.1 uncultured Prevotellaceae bacterium | reverse complement strand
CAATTCTTCTGGTAAGCGAATCACTGTGACATTGTTGGATTCAATGATGCCAAATACGACTTATACCATAGACTTTGCTGATGCCATAGAGGATAACAACGAGGGGAACCCGATGGGTGACTATGCTTTTACCTTCTCAACTGGCGAATCCATCGATACTTTTCAGGTTTCGGGCTATGTGTTGAATGCTGAGGATTTGGAACCTATCAAAGGCATTGTGGTAGGTCTATATTATTTGGAAGCCGATTCAGCGATGAGTGATGAAGATGCCGACAAGACCTTGCCAGATAGCATCTTCCGCACATCTCCTTTTGAACGTATTTCCCGAACAGATAGTCGCGGACATTTTGTTATCAAAGGTCTCAACAAGAACACTCGCTATCGTGTGTTCGCCTTGAAAGATGTGGACTTCGACTATCGTTTCAGTCAGAAAGCGGAAATGCTTGCTTTCTCGCATCGTGTTGTGCAGTCCTCGAGTCGTCCTGATACTCGTTACGATACGCTGTGGCACGACTCCATCCATTTCTTGAAAGTCGATACGATTCCTTACACACACTTTTATCCCGACGATATCATGTTGCTCGCTTTCCAAGAAGCTGGGCAAGACCGTGCTTTCCTCAAAAGTGAGCGTCCTCAGTTGGAGAAATTCACTCTTTTCTTTACTGCTCCCGATGATTCTCTGCCTCAGATTGAAGGGTTGGGCTTCAATGCGGACAGTGCTTTCGTCATCGACAAGTCGCCGAAGAACGACACCATCACTTATTGGATTCGTGATTCGCTCGTTTACAATAACGACACGCTTTCCTTTGTGATGACTTACAACGCCACAGATACGCTTGGAGTACTCACTCAAAGATTTGACACGGTGAATGTGTTCTCGAAAGTGACTTACGAGAAGATTCAGAAGCGTAAGGCGGACGAATACGAGGAATATCGCAAGGAATACATCAAGGAATATAAGAAGGAGAAGCGGAAAAAGCAGCGTGAGGAAGACAAGGACGAAAAGAAGAAGGACGAGGAGGAAGATTCCGAGCTTTCTGAATCCTCTGAGCTCTCCGAGGCCTCCGATATCTCCGATGACTCAAAATCTAAGAAAAAGAAGAAGAAAAAGAAGGAATCAGATGAGGATATTGAGGTGCCGCCTATGCCAGAGAAGTTCCTTGAAATCAAGAGCATAAAGACATCCTTGAATCCGGACCAGAATGTGGAACTATCGTTCGAAGTGCCAATCGACACCTTCTATCGTTCCATGTTCCATTTCTCCGAAATCATCGACTCCCTTAAGGAAGAGCGTCCGTTTGTGTTGCGTCGCATCCCAGGCAAGGTGAATGCCTTGCGGTTCTATGCTGAGTGGACGCCTGGTACCAAATATGAGCTCTTGGCAGATACGGGAGCCATCGTCAGCATCTACAACAAGCGCTGGGACGGCATGAAGAAAACGATTGTTGTGAAGTCGCTCGACGATTTCAGCACGCTCTTTGTGAGTTTGCAAAATACCGACACCACAGCGATTGTGCAGTTGTTGAATAATTCCGATAAGGTGGTGAAGGAAACGAGGGTGAAAAATGGGAAGGCTGATTTCTATTTCTTGCAGCCAGGCACATACTATATGCGCATGTTCTACGACCGCAATGGAGATGGTGTGTGGACCACGGGCGAATATGATTCGCAAACCCAAGCAGAGGAAACCTTCTACTATCCTGGTGCTTTGAATCTTCGTGCGCAGTGGGAAGTGACACAAACTTGGAATCCGCTCGACACGCCACGTTTCAAGCAGAAACCTGCAAAGATTACGAAGCAGAAGCCTGACAAGGAGAAGACCATCAAGAATAGGAATGCTGAGCGCACAAGGAAGGGCGGCAGCAAAGGGAATACGAACTCCTCCATGAATACAAATATGTATTCTTTCCCTAACACCTATTAATCCTCTCCTAATAGTTTGGAGTTTTGGACCTTTTTTCTGTAATTGCACCAAAATTTTAACTCTCAACTATTAACTTTTGACATAAATATCGCTCTATTATTTATATCGCTCTATTATTTATATCACTCTATTTTTATACCTAAACATTATTGATTAACAAGTTATGAGAAAATTCAATTTATCAATCATTGCCTCTCGTGCATTGTCCATCCTCTTCTTGGTGGGCGCATCCTTCATGTTGCCTGCAATGCAGACCTATGCGCAATGTGAACACGAGAACAAGGCGTTTCAGGCAGGTGAAGCCCTCACCTACGACCTCTATTTCAACTGGAAATTTATCTGGGTGAAGGCGGGAACAGCGAACTATACCGTTAAGAAAACAACATACAAAGGACAAGAATCCCTGCGCACCGATTTGTTGTTTCAAGGGAGTAAGCGACTCAATTCGGTTTTTCCGATGAAGGACACCCTTATCAGTCAGATGACACCCACGATGGTTCCCCTTTATTACCGTAAGGGAGCGTTGGAAGGCAAACGTTACACCGTGGATGAGGTGTGGTATTCCTATCCCAATGGCAAGAGTCATGTGAATCAGCATTTCCTCACGCACGAAGGTGAACTCTTGAAGACTCAGCACGAAACGGATGAATGCAACTACGATATGTTGAGCATTCTGAATGTGGCACGTTCCTTTGATGCTTCTGATTACAAAGTGGGGCAGCGCATCCATTTTCCTATGGCTACAGGAAAGAAAGTGGAGGAACAAACACTTGTCTATAAAGGAAAAGAGGTGTTTGAGGCAAACGACGATGTGAAATATCGCTGTTTGGTTTTTTCTTTGCTCGATTACGACGTGAAGGACAAAGATAAGGAAATGCTTCGTTTCTACGTCACCGACGACCAAAACCATTTGCCTGTCCGCATCGATTTCTACCTCCGTTTTGGCACAGCCAAAGCTTTTTATAAGAGTGGCAAAGGTCTGAAAAATCCACAAACGAGCATTGTGAAAAAGAAATAGTCCCCTTTAATCCTCCCCAAGAGGGAAGAACCTGCTGCCAATGGAGAACTCAATGGATTTGTTTTATGAACAGTGTAACTACAACTCCTCCCCTTGGGGAGGCTGGGAAGGGGCTTCTCCTTCCATATTACCATAAAGACCTCATCGAGGCAGGTTGCGATGAAGCAGGGCGTGGATGCCTTGCCGGCAGTGTCTATGCTGCCGCAGTGATTCTTCCGAAAGACTATGAGAATCCACTGTTGAACGACTCCAAGCAACTCACCGCCAAGCAACGCTATGCGCTCCGCGAAGAAATCCAGCGCGATGCCATTGCATGGGCATTGGGCATTGTGACTGCACCCGAAATTGACCAGATGAATATCCTCCGTGCCAGCATCACAGCCATGCATCGTGCCATCGATGCCCTTGCCGTTCGTCCCGAAGCCCTCATTATCGATGGCAATCGTTTCTATACCTATTACGAAAACCGCGACAGTGCTGAGCTGCGCCATCCCCTTCCTCACACCACCATCGTGAAAGGCGATGGCAAGTATCTCTCCATCGCTGCCGCCTCCATCTGACGACTACATGAAGGAGCTCCACGAGCAATACCCTTACTACGGTTGGAACCACAACGCCGGCTATCCCACCAAGGAGCACCGACAAGGCATCAAGGAGCATGGTACCACGCCCTACCACCGCCGCACTTTCAACCTCCTTGGCGACAGCCAGCTTTCCTTCGACTTTGGAGATTGACCCGCACAGAAAAAACCTTGTTACAACTCTCACGAGCCGCAACAAGGTTAACCGGTTTATATTGTCTTATTACTAACTTAATTAACTGCAGTTTTAGGATTTACTGTTTTTCCCTTGATATGGGAGCATTCTGTTTAGTGTTGATTTGTATTGCACCATTTTTTCCTTTTTCTCCATAAATGGCGGTAGCTGGTGTACCTTTCAACACAGTCATATCACTGATATCGTCAGGGCTCACCAAAAGAATGTCCAGAATCTTTGCTTCTTGTCCGTTGATGACGACCAATGGCTCCTCAGGTTCTGGTAAGTTTAGTTTGACATGATTAAATAAGTCAGCACTTACTTCATTTTTTCCGTCAAACACAATCTTTTTCACCTCCTTGCCATTGATTCTGAATCCTTCATCCGTCTGATAAGTGGCATTGGGGAATCTTTTGACGAGTGCTCTTAAAACCAGTTCTGCAATATCCTCGTTTTCACTTAAGATTTCCTGAAGATTTGTATAAATCACTTCTTCGTCACTACGCACCACATTTCTGTTGGTTGCGTTCTTAGGAGAGATACTGTCAACCACCAATTCATTCGTTTCCTTGGCTGTTTCCTTTTCTTCAGCCTTAGACAATTTCAATTCCTTTTTCTGCACATGGATACTTTCTGTCGTTTTTGTTTGCTCAAGCATTGTTTTTTGCATAACTTTGTCCTCAGAAAGGGAAGTGATGCTGGTTTCCGACTTGTCGTACTCATATACGACGATGGTTTTGGCTGTTGCAGCCATACTGATTCCCACGATAGGGAGCGCATAGAGTGCTTTCAGCGCACTTCTCATGCATGATTTCTTTAAGTACATCATAGTTAAACGATTTTTTAGTGAACTGTGATTCAGGCTGTTGGCAATGGAGTGGCCGCTCGTGCCGACAGCCTTTTTTATGAGTAAGTCTTGATAGCTTTTCAGCGAAATGCCACTTTGCAGAGTCGCAGCATCCGCCTCGTATTCATGTATTTCCTTCAGATTCTTCCGCATGAGCCAAGCAGCAGGATTGAACCACTGAAAGGCACAAACCAAATTGATAAGCAGCACATCGACGGAATGGAACATGCGCACGTGAGCCTGTTCGTGCAAGAGGATAGCACGATTTCCCGTCTCATAGTCCTTGCGCGACATCACAACGAAGTGCATCCAGCTGAACGGTTCCGTCTGCTTCTCGGTCAAGACAAGCGTAATGTTGTCCCCTTTCAGCCGTATCTTTTTACCGCAGCTGATGATACGCTTAACACGGGCAATGGAAATCAGTATCCACACAAGCGCGACACAAACACCTACCACATAGATGCAGAAGAGAATCGTCATACCATCTATCGGATTCTCAGTTGCAGCAACCATCCTTTCTTCTGCCATCACCATGCCGTCATTCACTTGCACTGCCTGAAGCATTTCCTTCACATGGACTACTTTCTCCGTCGTTATCACACAAAATGGCAATGCAAATGCCAGCACAACATTGAGCCACAGCATCACACGATTGAACCGATGCCAAGCTTCTTTTGCCAACAGGCAACGGTAGAACAGGTAGAAAACAGCCAACAAGACAGCCACTTTCCCTATGTAAACCAGCTGAGTTTCCATCATTCCGAGTCATTCAGCCACAGTTCGTCACTGTGCATCTTTTTCCTTTTCCAATTCCGAAATCAGTTCCTTCAATTCCTCAATTGAGATTTTCTCCTCCTTCACCAACGAAGAAACCGCACTCAGATAGGAATTGTTGAAATAGTTCTTTATCACTCCGAAGAGCGTGCCCTTCTGATATTCCTCACGATTTACCACCGGGAAATACTGATACGATTTCCCGTATGCCCGATGACTCAGAAAACCGTTCGATTCAAGAATGCGAATCATCGTAGAGAGCGTGTTGAAGTGTGGTCGAGGCTCCTCATATTTCTCCAACAACTCACGCACAAACATGGCTCCGTAGTCCCAAAAGAGGTTCATGATTTCCTCTTCCTTTCGTGTTAGTCTTTTCATATACTTTACAGTTATTGTTGTTTCGACCGCAAATATAACTAAAAAATTTTCACATACAACTAAAAAATCTTTTATTTCAACTAATATTTTTAGTTATTTAACAAAACAATCTGAAAGTTTCGACTTTACTGGCGCTCTTCTTTGAAAATACTGATACTATCCTCTGATTTTTCAGAACCTTTTCTTTGATTATACCGAATCATTTCTTTGGTTCAACTAAAATGCCGAGCCCTCAACGTTGACATGGCGAACCTTCGCCATCGCAACGCCGAAGGCTCGCCATCGACTTGGCGAGCCTTCGGCAACTAGTTGAATCCAAAGGAACGCTTCAGTCAATCCACACATACACTACAGAAAATCCCCTAAAACGAGAAAAAGGTGGTAATTGACCACCTTTTTCTCGTCTGCATGCTGCTTAGCATAGCCAATGTTAATCTTATGATTAGATATCGTCAAGCAAAATAAAAGATGCCCAAAAGTAGGGATTTGACATGTTTTCACTATTTTGAACGGTACGCTGAGCGCTCTTAAATGCGTCATAACGATTCTTTCCTTCCAATAGATTTGAATAAAAGCTTGACATCATAAGTTGAGTTGCCTTATCAGATACATTCCATAAACTTAAGATAAGTGTGTGAGCTCCAGCTTTTTTAAATGCTCGTTGTAAACCAAATACTCCATCTTCTTTGATTTCACCTAACCCTGTTTGGCATGCTGAAAGCACAATGAGATCGAGGTTTTGAAAATTGAGCATGGAAATTTCTTTTGCGGTAAGAATTCCATTTTCCACTTTATTA
>OMTC01000249.1 GCA_900313845.1 uncultured Prevotellaceae bacterium | reverse complement strand
ATAGTTCTTTCATTTGCCATAATTGATGAACAACAGATTAGGAACATGATGAAGGTAAACACATTATTTTTTGGAAAAAGGTGTTTGGATTCGAGAAAAAGCGGTAAATTTGCACTGATTCTATATGAAAATATGGAAACAGAGTCTTTAATCGATGTTGTTGTTTGAATAATGAAAAGGTTTTTACTTGTGTTGATGTCTCTCCTTTCGGGTGCTGCTGTTGGTCAGAATCGCAGTAAGATGGATTTATCGACTTTGGAGTTTCTGGAAGAGCAACAGAGTGAGGTGAAGCGTGAAGTGTGGAGAGTGAAGAAAATGTCGCAGCAAGAGTCGGAATGCCAGTATGTGGATTGCTTCATCTGTTATTCGAAGCCATGCGAGGATGCCTTGGAAGCGTTGGGTGTGCAGGTGATGGTGGATGTGGATGGCATCATGACGGCTCGTGTGCCTGTGGCTGCGATGTATGATGTGGCTGATTTGGAGGAGGTGACAAGTCTTAATATTGGCGGTGTTGAGGAACTGGATAGCGATATAGCTCGTGCTGATACGCATGTGTTTGATGTTCAGAGAGGCAAGGAAAACGGTCTGCCGATGAATTATGATGGAACGGGAGTAGTGCTGGGTGTAATTGATGGCGGTATTGATTTCACGCATCCTGCTTTTCGCACAGCTGATGGACATAGCATTTGCACAGCTGCTTATTTCCCATGTCGCATGAGGGCTGAAGGCACTCCCCCTGTTGTGGTGGATGGTAAGGAACTTCCTGGTGTGCTGTATGTGAACAGGTCGGATATCGACACGCTCACTACTGATACGAAGAATAGTACGCATGGCACCCATGTTTTGGGAATAGCGGCGGGGCGCAATATCGGCCTTTATGGAGGTGTTGCTCCTGGCGTGGATATTGTGGCTTGTCCTTTAGGTGGGGATTATAAAAATGTAGCTATCTTGAATTCGATGGCTTTTCTGTTGGATTATGCCAAGACGGTAGGTAAGCCGCTGGTGATAAGCAAGAGTCTGGGTAGCCTCTTAGGCTCTCACGATGGCACTTCAGACTATGTGAAGATGCACGACAAGCTGCTGGGTAAGAATGCCATTCTGTGCAATTCGAATGGTAATGCTGGCGCCAGGAATTGCTATCTTCGTCTTGACGGTTCGAATGCGCGTCTGTATAAGGATCGCAATTATCATGCATTTATGGCTCGTCCTTGGAATAATTCTGCCAAGCGCAATAATGTGGTGACTTTTGCTGCCCAAGTGTGGTGTGAGGATGACAAGCCGTTTGATATTGCATTCATTCATTTCGATACGACTCTTGGCTGTGTGGTGAAGGATGTTCTGAAATATGAGGATTACTTTAAGAATGGTTATAGCGGTGTGACGTATTCCTCGAAGAAGATTGGCTATTCCCTTCATGCTTCAGGTATGGTCAATGCTTCAAACAATAAGTTCTATACGAGTTTAAAGTGGACATACCTGACGAATAGGAGGTTGCCTAATGGCCTTGTGGGTGTGATGATATTGCCACGCGACAAGAACCAGGTGATGCATGTGTGGCTTGATACTTCTTATGGCACTTTTATGACCAATCAGGAAATCAATTCCAAAGATGTGGTTTTTGAGGAAGGTTCTTCTGCCATTTCGGCAAACGAGCTTTCTTCAAGTACGAGGGTGATTACGGTGGGTAATTATGTTTCACGCTTGGAGTATCCTGTTTGGTTGGGCTCTCAAGTATACACTACAAAGAGTGAGAATCCTGTGGGTTCCATTGCCAAAACTTCGTCATACGGAACGACGCTGAATGGCATCATGACGCCAACTGTGTGTGGTCCTGGTTCGACGATTGTGTCTTCTGTGAGCCACTTCAACAGCCGTTTTGAAGAAAGCAATTCGGCTCAGAAGCAGAGCGTGAACGGAAGTGACTATTACTGGGGCAACATGTCGGGAACGTCGATGTCCACTCCTCATGTGGCTGGCATTGTTGCTCTGTGGTTGCAGGCCAATCCGAGAATGACACGCAGTGACATTCTCGATGTGATGGCGAAGACTTCTATTCCTTGTGATAAGCCACAGGAACAGGAACGCTGGGGACTCTACGGCAAGATTGACGCTTTGGCAGGACTGAAATATGTGTTGCAAACGTCGGATATTCGCAATATGGAGGCTGAGGATGCCCTGCTTTGGACGGATGTTTACAACATGAACGGACAGCTGATTCGCAAGAGAGTGGCGACCGAGTCGGCACTGGAAGGTCTGCCAGCAGGCATCTATGTGGCTGGCGGCAGGAAGATAGTTGTGAAGTGAAAAGAGATAAATGAAAAGTGAAAAATAAAACCTCCTATACTTCTAATCTCTGTAGAGTTTTAATTAAGAATGAAATATGAAGAAGATTTTACTTGCATCAGTGGCACTCATGCTGAGTGCAGTGGCTGTTGGTCAGAACCGCAGCAAAATGAATTTGTCCACTTTGCGGTTTCTGAAGGAACAGCAGAGTGAAGTGAAGAGAATGTCGCAGCAGGAATCTGAAACTGAACGTCAGTATGTGGATTGCAGCCATGCGAGGAAGCCTTGAAGGCGTTGGGCGTGAAGGTGATGGTGGATGTGGATGGCATTATGACCGCACGTGTACCAGTGGCTGCCATGGACGATGTGGCCAATTTGGATGACGTGACAAGTCTGAATATCAGCGAGAAGACGAATCTGGACAGCGATGTGGCTCGTGCTGCCACACATGTCTTCGAAGTTCAGAAAGGCAAGGAAAACAGACTGCCTCTCAATTACGACGGAACAGGGGTGGTGCTGGGCATGATTGACGGTGGTGTTGATTTCACACATCCTGCCCTTCGTACGGCTAATGGACACAGTCGCATCTCGGCAGCCTATTTCCCAGGACGCAAGCCACAGCCAGGCACTCCTGCCGTGATGGTGAATGGCAAAGAGATTCCTGGTGTGGCCTATGTCAACAAGTCTGATATCGATACGCTTACCACCGACCTCATTGGCGAAACACATGGCACTCATGTCTTGGGCATAGCAGCAGGACGCGATATTGGTCCTTATGGTGGTGTTGCCCAAGGAGCGGAACTGGTGGTTTGTCCCTTGGGAATGAACAACGAAGACATAAACATCATGAATGCCATAGCCTTCATGATTGATTACGCCAAGAAGGCTGGTAAGCCACTGGTCATGAACAAGAGCATGGGCAAAATCTTGGGTCCTCACGATGGTACATCCGACTTTGTGCAGATGCAGGATAAGCTGTTGGGCGAGGATGCCATTTTCTGCAATTCGAGTGGCAATGCTGGTGGAGATAATTGCTATGTCCGTATGGACGGCACGAACGTGTACCCATATAACCAGCTTAACTATCATGCCGTCATGGCTCTTCCTTGGAATAGTGTTGCGAAGAAAAATGAGAAGGTGGGAATAGAAGCTCAGGTGTGGTGTGAGGACGACAAGCCCTTCGACCTCGCTTTCGTTCAATGGGATGACATCAACGGATTCTTCGTTCACAAAGTGGTGAAATATGAGGACTTTTATGAAAACGGTTCTGCTTCTGTCACTATCACCAACTTGGAGGCGGGTTATATCATGGAAGTGAGTGGAATGGTGAATGCCGCGAACAAGAAATTCAATGCGAATCTCAGTTGGCTCTACATGACCAATTACCAAGTGCCGAGTTCTTCTGTGGGTGTAATGCTCTTGCCACGCGATAAGAATCAGGTGATGCACATGTGGCTCGACCCGGAAAATGGTTATTTGGTGACCAACAACAATCTGAATAAGTGGGACGTGCTTTTCCATGAAGGCTCCTCTTCTATTTCCACAAACGACCAATGTTCCAGTACGAAGATGATTTCGGTGGGCAATTTCGTCACCCGCGTGGACTATCCAGTATGGTTGGGCACTCAGACAACAACCGAAAAGTATGAGAATCCCGTTGGCTCCATTTCCATCAGTTCCTCCTATGGCACAACTCTCAATGGTGTCAAGTCTCCTACAGTCTGTGCCCCTGGTGCAATGATTGTGTCTTCCGTCAGTCATTTCGACAAAAATTATAAGGATGAGCAATCGGCTCAGAAGCAGACCGTCAATGGAACTGACTATTATTGGGCTACTCTGTCGGGCACGTCGATGTCCACTCCTCATGTGGCTGGCATTGTTGCTCTGTGGTTGCAGGCCAATCCGAGGATGACGCGCAAGGACATCTTCGATGTGCTGGCGAAGACTTCTATTCCTTGTGATAAGCCACAGGAGCAGGAACGCTGGGGACAGTATGGCAAGATTGACGCTTTGGCAGGACTGAAATATGTATTGCAATCGTCGGATGTGCGCAGCGTGGAGGCTGAGGAGGCTCTGCTCTGGACGGATGTTTACAACTTGAACGGACAGCTGATTCGCAAGAGAGTGGCGACCGAGTCGGCACTGGAAGGTCTGCCTGCAGGCATCTATGTGGCTGGTGGCAGGAAGGTGGTCGTAAAAAAGTGAAAAGTGAATAAAGGATTTAAGTAACCGTAAAGAATATGATTAGGCATTCTTTGTGGGATTATTGTATCTATTGAATCATCATATTCAAAACTGAGTCCACCTTGAATAGTGGACTCAGTTCGTATTAGACTTTTATTTCACTACTGCCCTAAGATAATATTCACCAATTCAACCACATCGGAAATATCAACAGTTCCATCTCTATTCACATCTGCTCCCTTGGTGGCAAATATTACCATCATCGAATAGTTTGGATAAATGGTGGTTTTCAATACGTTGTCCTTCACATTCTTTGTCACATCCAATCCGTTGATAAGTACACGATCCAACTGGCTACCCTCTTCTGGAATAAAGACGAACTTGTTTTCTATTCCATCGCGCACAGAGACTTCTCCCAATTTGTTGGTGAATGTAATATATTCGTTAATCGAAACCTTTCCCTGGTCCGAACAAGCCATAGCCAATGAAATGCCAGGCATTTCTTCAATCTTGGTTAACCGTTTCCAGTCTGCGGTCGATTGATAGGTATTTTTCAAACCCGCAGGTACATACAGCGTTGCATTATCAATCTTATCGAAAGCTTGGTTTCCTGTTTCAAAAACATCCGTTATATAAGAAGTAATGGAGGTCAAACTACTACAGTTACAAAAGGCAATTGATCCAATGCTTGTAACAGAATTTGGAATAATCACAGAAGTCAATCCTGTACATTTCCAGAATGCTCCACTTTCTATCGTTGTGACAGAATTAGGTATGGCCACCGAAGTCAAGCCTTTACATCCTTCAAAGGCAGAACTTCCTATCTTCGTGAGTGTATTAGGTAGTTCAATTGATGTGAACCCTACACAATTCTCGAAAGCCGATCTTCCAATCGTTGTAAGAGAGCTGGATAATGAAATCGTGGTCACACCTATACAATTAGCGAATGCAAACTCTCCAATACTTGTAACAGTATTTGGTATCTCCACGGAGGTTAAGCTTGAACAGCCATTGAACACATAATCTTCTATGGTCGTTGCTGTTTCTGAAATCTTTACAGAAGTCAAATTAGAGCACTCCTTGAAAGCACCATACTCAAGAGTCTTCACTGTGTTTGGTAATACGACAGAAGTGAGATCCTGGCATTTCGAGAAAGCATACCTTCCAATGGTAACAATGTCATTTGGAATCACCGTATTCTTACATCCAGATACCAGTTTACGAGTGCTTGTTTCAATGATGGCATTACAGTTGTTGAATGAATTGTACTTCGGATTCCCTTCCTCCACAATAATGCTTGCAAGATTCGTACAATTAACAAAGGGATTTTCGTCAATTCGAGTAACGCTCTTTGGAATGAAAATAGAAGTCAAACCAGTACAACCCTCGAACATAAGGCTTCCAAGATGAGTGATGGACTCAGGGAGAGTGATAGAAGTCAAACTACTACAGTATTCAAATGCAAAAACACCAATTGTTGTTACTGAATTAGGAATAATTAAAGTCGTACAGTTACCAAACACTTGATTCTCTATACTTGTAACAGAATTAGGAATGACAACTGAAGTCAGCCCTTTACAGCTATAAAAAGCACAGGTTCCGAGGGTTGTGACAGATTCACCTATCTTCAAAGAAGTCACGCTGCTGCAATTATGAAATGCGAAATCCCCAACACGGGTTACAGAGTTGGGAATTTCAATCGACGTCAAACTAGTACAATAATAAAAGGCACCTTGTTCAATACTGTAAATAGAATTTGGGAAAGTCACAGAAGTCAGATTCTTGCAACATAAGAATGCATAACGTCCTATTCGAATCACTCGATAGCCATCAGTTGTAGTAGAAGGAATCTTGACATTGCCTTCGTAATCATTAAAGCTTTGTTCGCCATATAGACCTCTTTCACCTTCTTTCCATGTCACCTCGCATGTCTTACTAGTCTTATTCACTATATTATAGTAAATAGGTACGCCATCCTCATTGTTTTCACAGAAGTCGTACGCAAAAATGTTCTGTGCTACAAAGAATGTAGCAACCAAAAGAATAGATGAGAATAAATTCGTTTTCATAATCGTTGTGTTTTTAAAGTTACAAAATATAATGGCAAAAATAGAAAAAATAAATCACAACGTAAAAATTTTTCCTCAAAAAAACAAGAGACAGGTTAGCCTCTTGGGATAGATGTGTTGATAGATTTACTTGATTCCAGAACTGTTGTTGCTAGAACGGTCAAGCACTCCAAGCGCCGATTATATGCGGTTCATAGTATATCTATCGGCGTAAACCAATTGCAAACGCCGATGAATAGTAGGTAATAATTCTTCTAAATTGTAAATGATAGTGCCAAATTATACCAAATAATAATCCGTAAAGAACAAGTTTGATAACGTTCCTAAAAGCAAGTTGCTCATTATACA
>OMTC01000247.1 GCA_900313845.1 uncultured Prevotellaceae bacterium | reverse complement strand
CTTGTTGCCCTTGATCCAGATGGCTGGACGATGGTAGTCGCCAATGAGAGTGTCTGGGACAAAGAGGCATGGGGACACAGGGGCATAGGTGGAAGAACGAAGAACGAGAGGCTGAGGAGCAAGGAGTTCGACGTCAGGATAGATGATGTCCGTCGATGCATCCCAGATGCGGAAGGTGATTGGCTTGTTCTTGTCGGCATAGTCGTAGCTGTCGCCATAGATGGTCATGGTGACGTATGGTACGTCATAGACTTTCTCTGGGGATGCCACGCCTCGGCATTCGCCGTTGATGAAGGCTGCCACGCGACTGTCGGCACTCTCGAGAAGGAATCCTCCAAGTTGTACCTGTCCGATGATGGTCATCTGGTGCTCATAGAGCGTAGGATTGACATTCCAGTTTGGTTCCTCGCCGCTCACTTTCATCACGACACGGAGAGGTTCGAGAATCTCGTCGTTGCCCTGAAGGCGGAGGGTCAGGTCGTAATTGCCCACACGCACCAATGGGTCCACACGGAAGCGGAGGGTCTTAGAGGAAATCGGTGCCAATTCACCCGACCGGTGCCAATTCGCCCGAGGTCTCACTTCCAACGAGCGTGAGCCACTGCGGCATGTTCTTCAAGCTATAGTATTCAGTGAAACTGCCCTTGTTCTCGATTTCCACATCGAAGGTATAGCTATCGCCATACTTCTTGATAATATTGACGGAATCCTTTGTCCACTTGAGCGGATTCTTCTGCACTAATGCAGTCCAGTGGATAGGTTGTGACTCGTTGCCATGCATGTCGAAAATCTTATCGACGGTAATGTTCAGGGTGGTACCCTCGATGTCGCGGGCACTAACGCCAGCTCCAGTGAGGTTGATGACCACCTTTCGCTCGGATGCCACAGGCGTGGTGATGAGGGTGGTTTCCTCTGGCACTCGCTTTATCGGAGCAGCGACTTGGGTGATGGAATGAGTGCCCAACTTCATCAGACTCTTGTGGGCGGTTCCTGGAGCCATGTCGTCAAGGGTGAAGATTCTTCGATTCACTCCGTTCACCTTCGAAGTCTTCTCGAATGGGTAGTAGGCTGCGAGACTGCGGGAATAGACGTGAGTCGTGTCGATGCTATTGTAGATGTTTGCCAAGAGTCGGCTTTCGGAAATGGCAGCCCGCCAATAGCGCACTTCGTCGATAGTGCCCAAGAAGCCTTCTCCCAGCTTCATCTCTGAGCCTACCACTGGTGGTATTTCGCTTTCCTCGATGACTGCGGTGCGCTTACCGTTGCAGTAGAAACTTGCCGCTTGTCCGCGCAGAACGTTCAGGGCTATGTGGTTGAAATATCCATATCCTCCAGCGGCTATTTCTTCGAGGTCTGCCACCATCTGCGTTTTCTTGCCATAGTCGAGCCAGAGCTTCAAGTCGTCGCCAAAGTGGAGACGAAGCTTGTTGGTCTCATCCGTTCCCGTTTCGAACACGGTTGCGTTTGTGAAGTCCCTCAGGTACGACAACCACATTTCGATGGCATAGCTGTCGCCAAATCCTGTGTTGATGGTTGAGATGTCGGCAGCGAATCCTTCATTTCCTTCGAGGACTGGCGCAAAGCTCTCGTAACTCAGTTTCCAGGTGTCGTGAACATCGAAGTCGTGGGTGTGGCGCGCATCGGCAACCACTGTGCCGTGTCCCTCATTCATAGGCCAATAGTTGGCAAGTCCATAGACATAGGTGTCCTTCGTCTGGTACCTGGTGGCAGCAGCTTCCCTTGGGTTGCGGTAGATGTTGAAGAGGCCAAGGTCGTGCATGGCTCCCTCTAAGGTGTTGAGGTTGATATAGAGATAATTGTCGTCGGAGTAGGAAATGATGGAACTCAACACGAACGGTTGCTGGTCGAAGAGATTGTAGGTTTTGCTGTCGGACTGTGCAATCATGGAGAAGGTGCCCTTGTCGGCATCGTAGCTGAGCACCATGTAAGTCCACTCGTTCTTAGGAACTGTATCCTCGCTGACATACTCGTTGCCTAAGGAACGAATGCGGACATGGTGGTCGCTGTCGATGTTCAGAGTGAAGGCTTTCTCTCCCATGCCCCTCTGGAGGATGGTGCCAGGATTTGTCCACTTGAGCCAGAAGTCGATGGAGAAACTACCCGTCAAGAAAATTGGATTGCGGGTTCGGCACTTAGGTGCTTGGGAAACGATTTGAAGTGCCACGTCGTGGTTCACAGGTCGCTCGTTGAGACGGGCAGTGACGATGACGTTGTTGCTGCGCACGTAGCCAGGCACGATGTCCTCGTTGAACTCTATGCTGATGTCGTCGCCATAGTTGAGGATGCCGTTGGTCGGCGTAGGTGTAGTGAGATTGCGAGGACGAGTCATGTCCTTCACCACTGTCACCTCGTTGGAATAGACTTGCACGGCTGTGTTTTCGCTATTGCCGTAGAGCGTGGAGGTGAAAGCACGGAAGGAGTAGGTGCCCTCTGGATAGCTCACATCACTGAGCAGACTGGCAGAGAAGTTGATATTCCCTTCGGCAGGTAGCAACTCTATGCTGGCATCAGATGGGTTGAGTTGTTTCTTGTCTACGACCCAGGTGTGGAGTGTGGTCCAGTTCTGACTGCTTTCGTAGCGATACTGAACCCCGACGTTGGAAAGTCCCTTGAAGTTGCGGTTGAAGTTCTTCAGCTTCATGTCGAGCAAGCCTTCCTTGTTGTTGGCATTGATGACAGGCTGCTCAATGACGAGGTCGATAGGAGAAGACGATGGCACGAAGTGTGCGCTCAGCATCACCTCGTCGTAAATGATGGGTGCCTGGTATTGCGAGGTGAAGCGGATGCGGATGCTGTCGTAGTTGAGAATGCTCTGGTCGGTCTGCTGAATGGTGATGACCTTGGAGATGGTTTCGCCTTGCTGGAGCTTGACGGAGCGTCCGTTGATAGGCACTCCGTCCATCAGAATCTGGAGTCCTTTCGTGTTGGATTTTTCAAACACGATAAGGTTGTAGGTGAAATCCAAACCTTGGTGCGCGTTCGCCATATTGCTGAGATAGAGGTTGACGTTTGTGCTCTGCCCCGAAGGAATATCGTTCACAACTGCATGCTTGGAAGGCAGCTGATCGCCTATGCCGATTTTCAGGTTAGGCTGCTCCATCTGCTGTGTTCCCTTGCTGATTTCCGTGCCAGGCTTATAGTGTTGCGTCACCTCCTGCGGCTGATATGGGTTGTAGGTTTGTCCACCAAACACGCTGAAGAAGTCGCTATATTTTGGATTCTTCGATTTATAGACGTTGATGGAGAGGTCGGTGTCGCGGTTTCCATCGTTGATGACGTAGTCCCACTCCGTGGAGGTCTCTGTCTTGGTGCCGTCTCCCGACGTGCCTCCACCACCATTCTCAGTGTTTAAGTTTAAGAAAATGCCAAAGGTTTTAGCACTATTCAGAACGAATCCTTTCTTTCCTCCCACGATGCCTCCAATCTTAAAGACTGTTTTCTTTTCGTCCACATCGGTGTGGCTATTCTTTGTTGTATAAGTATAGCTGCTACCTCCATCAATCGAGAAGTTCTCAGGTGTCTGATTCCTCATGGCAAGCACCTTGTTCTCCTCGTTATCACTCAGCACCTCTATCCATGCGTCAATCTGCTCGGTACACCAAAGCACACTATCGATTTCAAAGAAGTCGGGGTTGTCGTCTGCAATCTTCGGAGGAATGATTTTGTAGTCCTTGTTATCACCCGTCTTACTGAAATCAATGGAATCGGGATCCATCCAAGTGACATAGAGACAATTGTCGCCATTGTTGACATAGTTCTTGGCGTCGTTCTCGGTTCTCACTTGTATGAGGTAATTACGACGCATGTCCTTCCATTTAGGAATCATCACGATTTCGATTTCATACTGAGAGTATTTGAAGGCAGTGGCAATGGAGTCACTCACACTAAAGGCATCTTCGAGCTTAACAACATATTTGCCTGTCTCTTGATCTTTGTCGATGAAGAGGTTACGACATGGGCCCATCAGGAAATTGGTGGACAAGCCAACGAAAACGTCACCTGCACTGCCCACGTAAGGATAGGACGAACCAGTGGACACGTTCTCCATCGTGGTCACCACATCGATTTTGTCGTTGTTGTGGGTATATTCCCATGAGGCATGCATGCCTACATCGACTTGCGTTGTTACCTTAGCACCCGTAATCAGCATGACACCTACGCCTGCTCCCGTTCTAAGTTCGGATCCTCCGATGAAGTTGAAGACAAG
>OMTC01000245.1 GCA_900313845.1 uncultured Prevotellaceae bacterium | reverse complement strand
GAGCCAGAGCGTGTGCGTAAACTTCTTCAGGGTAGCGCAAACCTTGAGTTCTGGGAGACTTATGACGCTCCTCAGGTAGCACCTTACCTCTCACAGCTCAACGCAGCCCTTCGCAATGGTGGCGTTGTTGCTAATGCGGCAGACTCTGTTGTTGCCGATACAGTGGCTGCAGAGCAGGTGGCAGAAGTGGCAGGTTACCTTTGGGAAAAAGGTTGGGCTGAGCGCAATGGTGGTAATATCACTGTCAATATCACCGAGCATGTGGATGATGAAATCAAGGCGATGCCAGCTATTTCGGATGTGATTCAGATAGGAACCACACTTCCAAATATCAAGGATTGCTATTTCTATTGCAAGGGAACGGGTAAGCGTATGCGCGACTTGGCTCGCTGGCCTATGCAGAACGGAAGTATCATCCGCATCCTCCCTGATTGTGCAAGTTATGTGATTATCGCCGACGAAGTGGTGATGCCTACCAGTGAGTTGCCTTCCCACCTCTCCATGCACGACTACCTCATTGGTTCGGGCAGCAAGTACAAAGCAAGCTTGCACACGCATCCAATCGAGCTCGTTGCCATGAGCCACAATCCTGCTATGCTGAAGAAGGATGTGATGACAAAGCTTCTATGGTCGATGATTCCTGAGACATTGGCATTCGCTCCACTCGGACTCGGTATTGTTCCTTACGAACTGCCAGGCTCTGTGAAGCTCGCCGATGCTACACTCGAACAAATCAAGGACTACGACGTGGTGATGTGGGAGAAGCACGGTATTTGTGCTGTCGGTCTCGACATCATGGATGCCTTCGACCAAGCCGATGTGCTCAACAAGGCTGCTACCATCTATCTGCGTGCCAAGAGCATGGGCTTCGAACCTACAGGTATGACCGACGAGGCGATGAAGGAAGTGCAAGATGTCTTCAACCTTCCAAAGAAGCGTCCTTGCTAAACGCATATCGAACTAACGAAGCATAAAACGCACAAAGGTCAAGTCTCATGATGGGGACTTGACCTTTTGTGCATTTTTATGTCTCGCTCTTAGGACAATGCCTTTGCGGAAATGGCTGATGCCACGGTGTGGGCAGTGGTCCAAGCAGCTTGGAAGTTGAAGCCTCCTGTTACACCATCGATGTCGAGCACTTCGCCAGCGAAGTAAAGCCGAGGATAGTGCTTGCTTTCGAGGGTGTTGCTGTTGATACTCGAAAGGGAAATGCCACCACAAGTGACGAACTCATCTTTGAATGGTGCACGTCCCACGATGGGGTAGTTGTCATTGATGAGCGTGTTGATGAGACGATGGATATCCTTTTTGCCGAGTTCGCTGCATCGTTTCTGTGGTGTGTCCTTCAAACTGCGAAGGATGATGTGCTCCCACAGGCGTTGAGGCAATGCAGAAGGATGGCAATTGAGAATTTGTTTGTTGGCATTCTCTCGAAGCATTTGGCTAAGAAGCGTTTGCACTTCGTTCTCGTTCTGGCTGAGCCAGTTGATGCTGAGCGGTACTTGATAATCATGTTCGTGGAGCCAACGTGCTGCATAGCTAGAGAGTCGAAGGGTGGCAGGTCCACTCACCCCCCAATGCGTAATGAGCAGAGGACCATCCGATTTGAATTTGGTGCCCGGAATCTGGAGTGTGGCGTTTTCAACCACTGTGCCCATGAGGTCTTGAATCCGACTGCTTTTCTCCAGTTCAAAGGTGAAAAGAGATGGAACAGGTGTTTCGATTTCATGCCCCAAGTCCTTCAGCCATTGAAGTGAAGTCTGTGTGCTTCCACCCGTAGTGATGGCAATGAAATCATAATCGGCGAATTCTTCCAAGGAAGTAATTTTTTTCTCCTTGAAAATGCGAATGCCATATTGTTGGCAAAGGGAGAGGAACAGATGGATGATGGTGTGAGAGTCCTGCGAACGGGGAAAGACACATTGGTCGGGTTGAATCGTCAGTGCCACACCATTACTTTCAAACCAGCTGTAAGCATCAACGGGAGAAAAAGACTTGAAAAGACGTTTCAGCAGACGGTGTCCACGAGGATAGACTTGACTCAAGTCGCTGACTTCGGCAAAGGTGTTCGTGCAGTTGCAACGTCCCCCACCACTCAATTCCACTTTCGTGAGCACGCGCTTCCCCTTCTCGTAGATGTCAACTTGCATCTGCGGGAGTTTTTCCTTGAGATTGATGGCGAGGAAAAAGCCTGCAGCTCCTCCTCCGATGATGGCTGTTTTCATCTTATTCGTAAGTTTAAGGAATCGCGGCGAGGTAGTTCTTGAGATTGCCAGCCTTTTGGATTTTCTTTATGGTCTTGTGCCCAAAGGTGGGTTCCATGAAATCCCAGAAAGTCCGAAGTTTGGAGAGGAGTTGTGTTTCGGAAGGAATGATAGAAGCATAGTGTTCATGGAGGCGGGCATGCATACGGGTGATGAGGTGGATTCGTTGTTCGAGCGTCCATTCTTTTCCTTCGGCATATTCCCTTGCCAATGAAGGTCGTGCCAACAAACCACGTCCTATCATCATGCCGCACAGATGGGGAAACTCCGTCTCGATGCGGTGCAAGTCCTCCAATGTCGTGAGGTCGCCATTGTAAATGAGTGGGTGTTGGCATTCATTGGCAAATCGGCAGAATGCATCGAGGTGCACCTCCCCTTTGTACTGCTGTGAGGCTATGCGAGGGTGGAGGGTGACGTGGGTGAGGGGAGTGCTATTGAGCAAAGGCAGGATGCTGAAACACTCCTCTTCTGACTCCAATCCCAGACGAAGCTTAACCGAAAACTGAATACCTTGTTCGGTGAGTTCCGTCACACGTTGCATAATTTCTGCCACGATGTCGGGGTGCTGCAAGAGTCCGCATCCTCTGCCGTGCCGAGTTTGGAGAGGGAAAGGACAACCCATATTGATGTCGATTCGCTTGTAACCATTTTCAATAATGATGTCGCAGAGGCGGTCGAATTCTTTCCTGCTATTGGCAATGACTTGCGGAACGACATTCACCCCCTGATTCCATTCTGGTCGGATGTCGCGCAAGTCCTTTGCACGCACACCACCTCCTTCGATGCGCATGAAAGGCGTGTAGTAGCAGTGTATGCCACCAACTAATTCGTTGTGAATGCGACGATAAACATCGTCGGTATATCCTTGAAGGGGTGCGAAATGAATGTGCATCTTTGAAAATGAGAAATGAAGAATGATGCAAAAATAGTGAAAAACGAGCAAAAAGAAGGCTTTTCTTTGGATTTATTGCCGTTTGTTCGTAATTTTGTCAAAAATTTAATAAAGAGATACTTATGAAGTCAGGAATATTTGCAGCTGGATGCTTTTGGGGCGTTCAGTATCAGTTTCAGAGACAGGCAGGTGTGCTCAACACGACGGTTGGCTATACGGGAGGACCCGAACAAAATCCTACTTATCCCGAAGTGAAAGCCCACCAAACGCACCATGTGGAAGCTATCAAGGTGGATTACGACGAACAGGTGGTCAGTTATGAAGAGCTCTGTAAGTTGTTTTTTGAAATCCACGACCCTGCACAGACTGATGGCATTGGTCCTGACCTTGGTCCACAATATAGGAGTGAGATTTTTTATCTCGACGAGGAACAGAAAGCTACAGCAGAAAAGGTAATCGCTCTCTTGCGCGAGAAAGGTGATGAGGTAAACACCGTGCTGCGTCCTGCCGAAACGTTCTGGGAG
>OMTC01000091.1 GCA_900313845.1 uncultured Prevotellaceae bacterium | reverse complement strand
TTTAAAGTTTAAAGTTTAACGAAGTTACAAGTTTCAAGAATCCTTTTAAATCCTTTAAATCCCTGACAATTTTTCACTTTCTTGGTCGCCTCCGGCTCGAAATGAAGTTTAAAATTGAAACGTAAAATTTTATTTAAAATTCTAAATACAATTTCAAGCGAAGCGCCCCAAATCCTTTAAATCCCTGATTCACTTTTTCAGAAATTTGATGGAGCGTGTGCGTCCGCCTTCCGTCCAAGAAACGATGTAGGTGCCTGGAGGGAGATGCGAAAGAGAACATTCCTCTGAGGCAGGGAAGCTGACAAGCAACAGACCATTCAAGGCATGAACGCGAGCTGTGAACTGAAGCTCGGAGAGGTTTTCAGCACCGAAATGGAGTGTCTGCGTGGCAGGGTCGTATGCCAAGGCATAGTCGAGGTTGGAAACGGTACGGATGCCATTGGCTCCAGGGATTTCAGCCGATTCGCTCACGAACCACTGACGATTGGTGCTCGTGGCATTGCGAACATCGGATGTGTAGCTGAGAATGGAAGTGCCGTCACTCCTGCTACCACCATTGAGATTGATGGCATGCGACGTGTATTTGTTGATGATGTTGAAGCGTCCCGAAGTGCCTTGGGGAGTGATACGCCACAACTGACGGTCGTCGTTTTGATTGGCTTTTGCCACTTGGAGCTGCGTACCCACGTTGGTGGTGGCAGTGGAAGTACCTGTGGTAGGGTCGGAGAGTGCCAGATTGTTCAGGCGATTCTCGATGAAATAGTAGTCACCGACAGGTGTGATTTTCCAATCCTGAGAAAGATGCGTTTCATCTTCAGTCCACGAGCAAATGAGTGAACCTTCAGCAGGGAGATTCTCATCGTTATAGGCTTCTCGGGAGGCATTGTAGATGTCGAGTGCATTCTGAGTGCTGCTGTTGAGAATATGGAAATAATGGGTCTGCGTGGCAAAGAGTTCGGCAGGGTCGAACACCTTCTTGCTGGCAAAGGCATGACGCAGATAATCCATGTGGATAGTGATGTAATCCTTCAAGTCGGAAACATATTCATCATACGTGGAATAGAGCACACGCTCGTTATACATACGGGTGGAGATGCCCCATTTCCTATAGTTGATGACGATGGATTCTTGGAGTAAATCCACGAGACTGTCGATTTTCTGCATGAGGAAATCTTCGAGTCCACCATCCACCACTTCCTTGTAGCGATTGTTTACCTTCGTACAGAACCAAGGGTCAAGCCACATCCGGTTCATCCATATCTTGGTATCGCCATAGCCATTGTCGGTCATCAGCATCCTGCTGGTGTCGCCCAATCGCTTGTCGTTGCCGTATGCGATGTCGTAGTCCCAAAGAGGACCGAAATAGAGTAGGGAGTCCTGTTGGTTCTTGTAGAAATAGGTGCTATAGTAGCCATCGATATTTCCCGAAATCTCCGTGGCAAGAAACCAATTGATGAGCGAAACGGAATCCACATAGGCACGATACCCCTGTTTGGGGTCAGTGAATTGTTCGCTGAAGAGCACCGACTCAAATTCGTTCACATAGTTTCGGATGTAATTCTTCTGGGAAGAATCCATTTCATCCTCATCTGGATAATGGATTCTGATATACACTTTTTGGTTGGTGCTGAAATAAGGAGTGTCGTGGAAGCCATCCACTTCGAGCAGATAGCCGCCGGTGATGTCGGAAGTGGAGGTGAGTGGATAGTCCTGTTCGATGATATCCACTCGATGCGGACGCACATCCAGATGGTCGCTGATTTGGTAAGTGCCCTGATAGGAACCGTTCAGCGTGAGATCGACAAACTTGTGAGCAGGATTGAATTTGAGTCCGAGCCATTGTCCCATTTCGTTGGTGATGGCATTGCGAATCATTGTCTTGTCGCCTGCATTGGCAAGAAGTGTCCAGTTCCTGGCTTTTGCATATCCCTTCCCCAAGAACTTCTCTTTCTCATGAAATTTGATGCGATAAGGTTTCTTTGCCATGTTCCAAGTGGAATTGCCTCGACCACGAATCTGCAAAGAATCGAATTGCAAGACATTGTCCTCCTCATCCACATAGTTCATGGTTGCATACACATAATCCGTCTTGCTCCAAATACCTACATTACCGAAGGTGTTGATAAACACATGCGGCAGATTGGTCCTCCTCGCAAAGTCTTGTCCGAACAGAGAGAGAGAAAGAACAAATCCCAATGCGAAAAGCAAAAAGCGAAAAGCAAAAGGAGATATGTGGAACAATCTTTTCATCAAAAATGATACTTCGTTAAGAGTCCAAAAACAAAGAAAACTCTAATTTGAGATGGCAAAGTTATTGTTTTTTTTCAAGAAATGAGAATAATTAAGTGATTTTCAGCGGTTTTTAACGATTAAAAGAAGATTTTTACGTAAATTTGCACTCACTTTTCAAAGAATGAAAAGACTTTTGTATAATATTTTTTAGATAAAGAAAGATTTTGAAGACATTCGAAGAATTAGGAGTTTCGGAAGAAATTCGCAGAGCCATTGAAGAAATAGGATATGAACAACCCATGCCCGTGCAGGAACAAGTGATTCCATATTTGCTCGGAAACAACAACGACGTGGTGGCTCTTGCACAAACAGGAACTGGAAAGACCGCAGCCTACGGATTGCCCGTATTGCAGAAGGTTTCGCTCAATTCCGACTTACAGGAAACAAAATACGAAGGCATCGTGACGCAAGCACTCATTCTTGCACCGACTCGCGAACTTTGCTTGCAAATCACCGACGACCTGAAATCTTATTCCAAATACATTGATGGTTTGCATGTATTGGCAGTGTATGGTGGTGCCAACATCGAACCACAGATTCGTGCACTGAAGAAAGGTGTGCAGGTCATTGTGGCAACACCAGGACGACTCGTCGATTTGATGGAGCGTGGTGTGGCAAAACTCGACCAAGTGGAAAACGTGGTGCTCGACGAAGCAGACGAAATGCTATCGATGGGTTTCTCCGAAAGCATTGATACGATTCTGGAGAAAATACCTGCTGAGCGAAACACACTGTTGTTCTCAGCCACGATGAGTAAGGAAATCGAACGTATCAGCAAGAACTATTTGCACGATGCCAAGGAGATTGTGGTGGGAAGCCGTAACGAAGGTGCTGAACACGTGAACCACATTTATTACTTGGTGCAGGCAAAGGACAAATACAATGCGCTGAAGCGATTGGCTGACTACTATCCAGAGATTTACGCCATCATCTTCTGCCGCACTCGACTCGAAACACAGGAGATTGCCGACAAGCTGATTCAGGACGGCTACAATGCGGACAGTCTGCATGGGGAACTGAGTCAGGCACAACGCGACCTCACCATGTCGAAATTCCGTCAGCACCACATCCAGTTGCTTGTGGCTACCGACGTGGCTGCTCGTGGACTCGATGTTGCCGACCTCACCCACGTCATCAACTACGGTCTGCCCGACGACATAGAAAGCTATACGCACCGAAGTGGACGAACAGGACGCGCAGGAAAGGCAGGAACAAGTCTTTGCATCATCCATGTGAAGGAAAAGTCGAAAGTACGTGCGATTGAAAAGCAAATTGGCAAGAAGTTCGTGGCAGGCGTCATGCCTACCGGACCTGAAATTTGCAAAAAGCAACTCATGAAGTTGCTCGACGACATCGAGAAGGTGGAAGTGGATGAGGAAGAAATCGCTCCATTCCTCGACGATGTGTATCGCAAGTTCGATTTGATGGAAAAGGACGAAATCCTGAAGAAGATGGTGTCGATGGAATTCAACACTTTCCTCAACTATTATAAGCACGCACCCGAAATCATCCAACCCGACGACCGCTCGAAGAAGAAGGAAGAGGGTGGCAGTGTGCGCAAGACTCGTGAAGAGCGTCGTCATGAGCGCAACAGCCGCAACAACCAAGCAGAAGAAGGATACACGCGTCTTTTCATCAACATCGGAAAGATTGACAATCTGAATCCTCGCCAATTGATGGGCTTTGTGAACCGTTGTGCGAAAGGTAAGAAAATCGACATCGGTCGCATTGACTTGATGAAGACGTTCTCGTTCTTTGAAGTGCCTGAAGAGCAGACGAATACTTTGCTCGCTGCCATGAATGGTGCAGAATACGACGGAAGAAAAATCAACATAGAAGTGACCGAAAGTTCGCGAGGAAGCAGAGGAAGGCGCGAAGGAAGAAGCCTCTCCTCTAACTCTTCTTCAAAGGGCGAGGGAAGCAGAAAGAAACGTGGAGAGAAGAAAGGTGAAAAAGCTTACAGCGATGAGCGTCCTGCCAAAAGAGGGAAGAAAGGCTACTCCGACGACCCATTCGTAGAAATTCGAAAGAAAGGACGCGAAGGTGGAAAACCAACGTGGGCTCGCTTCTTCGAAGGACAAGTGGAAGACCAACCTTTCTATGGTGAATTTGCTAAAAAGAAGAAAAAGAAAAAATAGTTAAATGAAGAATGAAGAATGTAGAATGAAGAATCCGTTTTCATTCTTAATTTTTCATTCTTAATTCCTAATTTTACAATATGAAAGTATTTCAGCATGTGAGCGACATAGGCGACTTGAAGGTTGCCATGCAGGAAGCATTCGAAATCAAAGAAGATCGCTTCAAGTTTCAAACATTGGGTAAGAACAAGACTGTGTTGTTGATTTTCTTCAACAATAGTCTGCGCACGCGTCTCAGCACTCAGAAAGCTGCCATGAACCTCGGCATGAACGTTATCGTTCTCGACGTGAACCAAGGTGCTTGGAAACTGGAAACAGAACGTGGTGTCATCATGGATGGCGACAAGAGTGAGCACCTGTTGGAGGCAATTCCTGTGATGGGCTGTTACTGCGACATCATCGGCGTGCGCTCTTTTGCTCGTTTTGAAAATCGCCAAGACGACTACGAAGAAAAGATTCTCAATCAGTTCATCAAGTACAGTGGCCGCCCAGTTTTCTTTATGGAAAGTGCTACCGTGCATCCTCTTCAGGCGTTTGCCGACCTCATCACCATCGAGGAATACTGGACCAAGCGTCATTTCAACGAAGATGTGAATGACAAGGGTGATGAACTTTCTTTTATCGGAAAGGAAAGTGGTTTGCTTTCTTCCGTGAAAAAGCCAAAGGTGGTTCTCACATGGGCTCCTCATCCAAAGGCTCTTCCACAAGCCGTTCCTAATTCATTTGCTGAATGGATGAACGCTGCCAATGTGGATTTCGTGGTTACTCACCCAGAAGGTTATGAACTCGACCCTCAGTTTGTGGGGAATGCCCGTGTGGAATACGACCAGATGAAAGCGTTTGAGGATGCTGACTTCATCTATGCCAAGAACTGGAGTTGTCCTGGTGTCACTCGTCCTGAGGACTACGGAAAGGTCATTTGTAAGGATATGTCGTGGACGGTGGATGCCAAGCACATGGCTGTGACCAACAATGCTTTCTTCATGCACTGCCTGCCTGTACGCCGCAACATGATTGTGAGTGATGATGTCATTGAGTCTCCTACTTCCATCGTCATCCCAGAGGCTGCCAATCGCGAAATCTCCGCACAGGTTGTGCTCAAACGAATGCTCGAATCGTTGTAAATGAAGAATGATGAATGAAGAATGAAGAATGAGAATTACTCATCCAATGAGCAGAGTAAAATATATTCTTCATTCTTAATTCTTCATTCTACATTTTAATCTATATCCCTTGAAGGAAATATTCCATTCACATACCCTGCCCAATGGCATGAGACTGATCCACATGGTTTCGCCAACCCATGTGGCTTATTGTGGTATTGCCATTGATGCTGGAACTCGCGATGAATTGGAGTCGGAGCAAGGCATGGCGCATTTCTGCGAACACATGATGTTCAAGGGAACAAAGAAGCGTCGTGCCTGGCATATTCTGAATCGAATGGAAGCAGTTGGTGGCGACCTGAATGCCTACACCAACAAGGAGGAAACCGTGGTATATGCCGCTTTCATGAAGGAGCATTTGGCACGTGCCACGGAACTCATTTTCGATGTGGTTTTCAACAGTACTTTCCCTCAGCACGAAATCGACAAGGAGTCGGAAGTCATCGTGGAGGAAATTGAAAGCTACAACGACAATCCTTCCGAACTCATTTTTGATGAATTCGAAGACATCATTTACAAAGGTCATCCCCTTGGTCACGACATTCTCGGTACCAAGGAAATGGTTCGTTCTTTCCGTACTGAAGATGCCCTTCGCTTCACTCAGCGCCTTTATCGTCCCGAACGAATGGTCTTTTTCGTCTTCGGAAACTACTCATTCGAAAAGGTAAAGAAAATAGTGGAGAAGTGGACCCAAAGCCCCCCTCCAACTCCCCCGAGGGGGAGGGAAGCCATCCGGATGGCATTCTCCTCCCCTCGGGGAGGACGGGAGGGGGCTTCAGGTGGGTCCGCTGGTTCTATCGTCAAAGAAAAAGGAACTCACCAAGCCCATGTGATGATAGGTTGCGCGGCTTATCCTTCAAACGACAAGCGACGCGTTGCTCTCTATTTTCTGAACAATCTGATTGGGGGTCCAGGCATGAATTCCATTCTCAATGTAGCTTTGCGTGAGCACAAAGGATTGGTTTATACGGTGGAAAGTAGTCTGAACAATTACACCGATACTGCCACCTTTGCCATTTATTTTGGTTGCGACACGGAAGATGTGGAAAAATGCCTCAGAATCGTTCGAAAAGAATTGGACAAGCTGATGCAAGCACCACTCTCCAAACGTCAATTTGATGCGGCTATGAAGCAAATAAGAGGTCAAATCGGTGTGGCTTGTGATAACTTTGAAAACTATGCCCTCGACATGGCAAAATCTTTCCTTCATTACAACAAATTCGAAGGAGTGGAGGACACCTTCCAACATCTCAACAAACTCACGCCAGAACTCCTTCAACAAGTGGCTCAAGACCTCTTCTCAGAACAAAACCTCACCACGCTCATCTTTCAATAAGTACTAATCGTCGTTGAACTCTACTATAGCTTTTAAAAACAAGGATAACAAAAATAAGATTCAATGAAACAACTCGTATCTTTTCAACCCAAACTCTTTCAATGT
>OMTC01000270.1 GCA_900313845.1 uncultured Prevotellaceae bacterium | reverse complement strand
TGCACATCAATAAGGAATTTAAAGGATTTTTAAAGGATTCCTGAACTTTGAAATGGCGCTTTGCGCCCTGAACCTTTAGCTCGGCGTAGCCAAACTTGAAACTAAAAAAATTTGATATACATGAAAGGTGTGTTCTATCTGCTGACTGCTTGCATGGCTGTCAGTGTCTTATGTTCTTGCAATGGCAAGAAGGAAGCACAGGAAGATGTGCAGTATGTGATGACTGCCACGGCAAAAGGTGGCGGAAACGAGTCGCAGCAGACTTATCCTGCCCGTACTCGCAGTATGGAAGAAACGAATGTAGCGTTCAGGGTGAGCGGCACCATCGAGCGCGTATTCGTGAAAGAAGGCGACTACGTGCGCAAAGGTCAGTTAATTGCCACGATGGATGCCCGCGACTATCGGGTTCAACTGGAAGCGACGCAGGCTGAGTATGCGCAAATCAAGGCTGATGCTGAGCGCGTCTTTGAATTGTATAAGGAACAAGCCACCACGGCTTCGAACTACGATAAGGCTCGCTACGGACTGAGTCAAATCACACAGAAGCTGCAGCACCACAAGAACCAGTTGGCAGACACAAGACTGTACGCGCCTATCAACGGCTATGTGCAGACAAGGCTACACGAAGCTGGCGAGACGGTTGGTGCAGGAATGCCTGTGGTATCGATTTTTGCCAATAGCAATGTGGAGGTGGAAATCAGTGTGCCATCGTCCGACTACAACCGTCTGGACCAAATCATGGCGGCTCACTGCACCTTCGACGTGCTACCTAACGATTATCCGCTCGGCATCGTATCTGTCAGTCGCGAAGCCAACTCCAGCCAGCTCTATCCTGTGAAATTCCGAATCAGAGGTCCTTACGACCATTCGAAGATTACGCCTGGCATGACGGCTACCGTGAAGATAGCCTTTCAGGAGTATGGCGAACAAGCGGTGGAAGTGCCTTCCTCTGCTGTGTTCAACAAGGATGGACGAACGATGGTGTATGTATTTGACAAGCCATCGAGCACGGTGAAAGCACGCGAGGTGGAGTTGCATTTCATTGGAACCGACGGGACCACTCAAGTATCCTCGGGCTTGCAAGGCGGTGAGACGGTGGTGACTGCGGGTGTTCGCTTCCTTTCCGATGGACAGAAAGTGAAGGAGGTTGCCAAAACCAGCGAATCCAATGTGGGAGGACTGTTGTAAGTGAAAAGTAAAGAGTGAAAAGTGAAAGCCTCACCCCCGCCCCCTCTCCAAAGGGCGAGGGGAGTAAAGTGAAGAGTGAATTATGAAGTGTGGAGCGTGAGGAAAGTAACTAAAATCTTAAAATTGTAAATCTTTAAATCCGTAAATCGTTTGTATGGATTTTTCAAACTGGGCTTTAAATAATCGCAAACTGGTCGTGTTCTTCGTGGTTTGCATGGTGTTGGGTGGTTTCATCAACTATCTCGACATGCCAAAACTGGAAGACCCCTCGCTAAAGGTGAAACAGGCGATGGTGGTATGCACCTATCCTGGCGCTTCTGCCCATGAGGTGGAACTGGAAGTGACGGACAAGATAGAAAAGGCAATCAGCGAAATGTCAACCTTGGACAACATCGAGAGTCAGTCGATGGCGGACTTGTGCTTAATCAGCGTGACGCTCAAAACCACTGTGCAGGACGACCAAGTGGAGCAGGAATGGGATATGCTTCGCCGAAAGGTGGCGAATGCAACGGCAGGACTGCCTTCGGGTGCTGGCACTCCGATGGTGAGGGACGACTTCGGTGATGTATATGGCATGTTCTATGCCATCAAGGGTGACGGATTGAACGACCGTGAGTTGTCGGACTATGCAGAACTGGTGAAGCGCAAGGTGTCGGATTTGGAGGGCATCGCGCGCGTAGAAATCTATGGTAAGCGCCAAGACTGTATTTTCATCGAACTGAAACAGGAGAAGATGTCGAACTTGGGTGTGATGCCTACGGAGGTGATTTCCACGCTCAACAACCAGAACAAGACATCGTATGCTGGCTATTTTAATAATGGTACGCGAAGAATCAGGCTGACGGTGTCGGACCGCTTTAAAAACGTGGAGGACATCTCGAACATGCTCATTCAGGGACACGACGAGGAGCAGTTGCGCATTGGCGATATTGCCCGTGTGTATAAGGACTATGCCACCCCTACCCGCAACGAGATGTTCCACAACGGTGAGCGAGCTCTGGGCATGTCGATTGCCTGTGTGCCCGACAAGGACGTGACGCAGATGGGTGAGCAAGTGGAGGAACTGATTAGCAACTTGCAGAAGACGATGCCAGTGGGTGTGGAATTCATCAAAGTGTTCAACCAGCCTGAGCGTGTGGAAGATGCACTCGGCACATTCATGGTCAATCTGCTCGAATCTGTCATCATCGTGGTGCTGGTTCTCATATTCTCGATGGGATTCAAGTCGGGTGCCATCATCGGTATCAGTCTGATTACCATCGTGTTTGGTTCGTTACTGGTGCTATCGTCCATGCATGGCACACTTCAGCGCGTTTCTTTGGGAGCGTTCATCCTTGCCATGGGTATGCTGGTGGATAATGCCATCGTGATTGTGGATGGCATTCTTATCGACCTGCAAAAAGGAAAGCCACGACTGGAGGCACTCACTGCCATTGGACGCAAAACCGCCATGCCGCTGTTGGGTGCTACGCTCATTGCTATCCTTGCCTTTTGGCCAATCTATTTGAGTCCTGATACGGCGGGAGTTTATGTGCGCGACCTCTTCATCGTGATTGCTGTGTCGCTCATGCTTTCGTGGATTCTTGCCTTGACGCATGTGCCTATCATGGCTGACCAATTTTTCTCAAAACCAAAGCAAACATCCACCGAAGAGGAGAATGCTCCGAAGAAAGACCCATACGCAGGCAAAGTGTATCAGGCTCTGGAAAAGGTGCTGAATTTCGGTATCAAGTTCCGATGGATTACCGTGGCAATTGCCGTCGGCATGCTCGTGCTGTCTGGATGGTGCTATCAGTTCCTCGACCAGGCTTTCTTCCCTGACATGCAATACGACCAGCTCTACATGGAATACAAGTTGCCTGAGGGCACCAACTCCACTCAGGTGGAAAAGGACTTGGAGGAAATCAGACAGTATTTGCAAAAGCGTCCAGAAGTGAAGAATATCACCACCTCGATTGGTGGTACTCCTTCGCGCTACAACCTTGTGCGTTCCATCGCCACCCCTTCCCTCTCCTACGGCGAACTCATCATTGATTTCACCTCGCCAGAAGAACTCGTGAAGAATATTGCAGAAATACAGGAGGACATCAACAACCGCTATCCAGACGCTTACGTGAAGTTGAAACGCTACAACCTGATGTTCAAGAAATACCCTATTGAAGCATGTTTCCAAGGTCCCGACCCTGGTGTGCTCCATGCTTTGGCTGATTCTGCCATGAAGATTGTGAAGGCATCCGACAAGGTGTATCTTCCTAC
>OMTC01000117.1 GCA_900313845.1 uncultured Prevotellaceae bacterium | reverse complement strand
TGGTAGGAGTAAAATACTGCTGTCCTTCACCTTGAGTCACAATCTCGAATTGTTCCGGGCAATAGCGGTTAAAGAAGGAAACGGGGACTCCCATTAAACCGTCATAATCTGACGGGATTGCATCAACGTATGGAATATCAATAGCATCAAAATTATCATACTTTCGATAGCCCTTCTCGCGGATTTCTTTATGTTTGCTAAAACGAAGATTATCTGCCATGGTCATTAGCGAAATGGGTTCATGACGCTTGCCGTGCTCCAGGTTAGTTAACCATATTGAAGCCACATTTTTCATTTTCTGTCCATCAATTATCTTGTCCACATCGTCATCATTGGTGGTAACAAACCACATCCCGCCACTCCAGTCCTGCTTTCCAGACCATATTTTATTATCTCGAATTAACGGGAAGACATCACGGCATCCTGTGGATAGTTTGTTGGCGATGATAAGGAATTTCTTGTCTGCTTCCATAATCCAGCTAAGGAATTCAAGGAACAGAGAAAACGGTTCATTGGTTATGATGATATCTGATTGATCTCTGAGTACTCTAACTTCATCTGACATAAAATCGCCGGTTCCCTCCAGATAATTCCATTGTAGATCATTAACATCAATAATGCCATCGTCGTTAATGTCTTTTTCTAGGATGAATATCTTCCCGTGTGTGCGGGTTTTGTCTTCATCATACTGGGGAGCACTTGTCTCAAACAGAGAAGGCTGATAGCCCTCTTTGTAATGTTTGCTTTCAACAGCATAGCTTGTGCTAATCAATTTCTTTAGACCAAAAGCCTTGAAATTGTTCACAAAGAATTTTGTAAAGTTGCTCCATTCCGGGTCGTCACAAGGAAGCAGAACGACTTTGTCTCTGAATACATCGGGATTATATTCGACGTATGCATTGATTTCGTTCACACGCACGTCCTTCACGTCGATGTTCGAAATGAGTTCGTGCATGATTTCGCCTTCAGCCGTACGCACGTCGTTCTGCAACTTGGTGAGCAGCGTGACAGCAGCAGCCACAGGCGTATTCTCGAACATATATTCCTGCCAGTTCTTACCTAAGTTCTTGCCTTTCTTTGGCACTTCGGTGGAGAGGTTGTCGGCAATGATTCTGCGCTTGGCAGGGTCGCCCACCATCTTCACCACATTGTTGCGATAACTGTTGATGGCATTGAAAAGTGCCCTACCTTTTCCTACACCAGGAGCCAGCATCACCTGAGTGGCAGCTTCGAGGTCTTCCTTTCCGTTGATATTGTTGATGTCGGCTTCATCGCCATCCACCTTGCGGACGATTTTCCACTTGAGGTCCTCCGCAAATTGATAGATTGAGTCCGACTTCGTCTTCACATATTTAGCCTTCTCGTACCATTCACGCACCTTTTCGGGGTTTTGCTTCATGGCAGTTTCCATCTGAGCAAAAGTGGCAGAGTTCTGCGAGGATGCGTTGTTGGTGGAACGAGTCAGACTCTCGTCAACGAGCGAGAAGCCGTTGAGCACATCCGACGATACGTTGAGGGCAAGCATTGCCATCAATACAACGTACATCAGATTGATCATCTTCTGACGAGGTGTGACTTTCTTTCTGTGACCAGCCATCTATTTTTCTGAATTGGAATTGAGATGTTAATGATTGGATAATAACGGCTGCGTCATGACAAAGAAAGCAAGCTTTCTCTGTTCATTTGACTTGCACGTCATTGGGAAGCGTTTATGCCTTCAAGTTCGCCTTGAGGGCTTCAACCATACGGGTGTAGAGTCCGTTGAGTTCTACCAACTGCTCTGCCAGTCGCTTGGTCTGTGCATTCACATCGTCGAGTGTAGCACTCTGCTGACCTACGTCACGCAACTGCATCTCGTAGAAGCGGTTGATACCCGTGAGCGTGCGGTTCATGTTCTCCATTTCCTCGGAATCGCGCGTGAGACGTGCCGACTGCTCAGCCACCTGCTTGAGAACTTCGGTGAGTTCGTTGAGCTGGTTGACGTATGCCTCGGTTGCCTCTTGCATCTCTGGAGTCATACCGTTATACTGAGGCACGGAGATATGAGAAAGACCTTCAGCCAAAGCTGCTGCATCCACAGGTGTTTCACCGCTTGCTGCAACAGCTGCTTCAGTCGAGCTACCTGCAACAACCTCGCCTGCATTGACAGGTCCGCCGCCACCAATGACAACCGTGCCACCGCCAGCAGGAGCACCACCGTTTCCTCCGATGATGATGGTTCCACCACCAAGGCCACCGCCACCAACGATAACATTACCTCTCTCTTCTGCTTCTTCGCTGTCATCAATTGCCTTGGCAGCCACTGCGAGTCGCTTGTCTTCAGCATCTGTGATGTCGCCCTCGTTCGCATATTGGTGCTCAAAACCAGCCAAGAAGAACACAATCACCTCGGTACCCATACCGATGAAGAGCATCATGTTGGCACCTGCAATGTGTGTCAGTTTGAAGAGGGCACCGAGAATCACAATGGATGCACCCCAACTATATGCATAGTTCAAGAACTGCTGACCAGTCTTGGAATCCATCCAAGCCTGAAGCCTAAATATCCAGTTCCATTTTTTACTTCCCATGTTATTATTTCGTTTAAAGTTTAACGTTTAAAGTTTAACGAAGTTAGTTAAGCGTGAAGAACAACGGAAATAACGGAAATATTTCGGAAGTTCGGAAACTTAGAGCTTTTCGTAGCCAAATTTCTAAGAATTATCGGATGAAAAAACTTTTTTCTGTTTTTCCGTTCTTTTCCGTTTTTTCCGTTGTTCCTTTTAAATCCTTTAAATCCCTGATTCACTTTTCACTCTCAATGCCTCTGTCGTCTGGTTTTGCCTCCGCTGCTTTTTGCACCTTTGGCAGCTTTTGCACCAGTTCCTACCTGAGAACGAACGCATCGGAAACCGATGAAGGAGCGTCCTACGTTCTGATATTCACTGGAGCGCCAAGCAGATTTGATGAAACTCTCTGGGTCTTTCCAAGAACCACCACGCACCGACTTCTTCTTCAATGCGTATGGGTCTTCCTTGGCTGCGTTGTAGTAGAGCTCAGGGTTCATATCACTCATGGAGAGCACACCAGCCTCTGTGAAGATGGTAGATGTCCACTCTGCCACGTTTCCTGCCATATCGTAGAGACCGTTGGAATTGGCTGAGAAGATACCCACCTTAGAGGTGATAAGGCTACCATCCTCTGTGTAGTTTCCTCGGTCGGGCTTGAAGTTGGCATAGAAGCAACCCTTGTCGCTCTTCACACCTTCCTGCGTCCAAGGCAGTTCGTTGCCTTCCTTGCCACGGGCTGCATATTCCCATTCAGCCTCGGTTGGGAGACGATAGCGCTGAATGAACTTCGCACTGGCTCCGAGTCCACGAATGAGATAGTTGGTACGCCAGTTGCAGAAAGCATTTGCCTGCTCCCAGTTCACACCAACGACAGGGAAATCATTGTAGTTGGCATGGCTGAAGTAGAGACGCATATACACCTCGTTCTCCGCATTCTGGAAGTCGTTTATCCAGCAAGTGGTGTCGGGATAGACATTAATAATATATGTGTTGACAAAGTCCCACATCGATGAGAGTGGACGAGTGAGTGTCTCGCGGTGGATGATTCCCTCGTCGTCAACGTAGGCTGTATCTTTCGAAATCATCACCTCTTCATTAGGGTCCACCTGCACATCGGTGTTCAGATTGCGCTCAGCAGGATTCAGACGATACTTGCGCAGAGCAGCCGTCGCATAGTCGAAGGTCTCGTAGCGATAGTTCATCTGACTGGCATCAAGCATACGCTCGCCTGTGAACGGATGGATGGTATAGACGCTTTCGATGGCACGCTGCTGGTCCTCGTCAGGGTTCTTCCAAGGAATCGACTTGTTCCAGTTGAGGTGCGGTGTGATAGGGTCGCCGTTCTTGTCCTCCTCAATCTTATACGACTCATCGCCACCGTATGCAGGGTCGGCGAGACGTTCACGAATAATACTGTCGCGCACCCAGAACACGAACTGGCGATACATGGAGTTGGTCACTTCATGCTCGTCCATCCAGAACGCATCCACCGATATTTCTCGAGTTGGAAGGTCCTTGCCCCAGAGGGAGTCTGTTGATTCTGTTCCCATCTTCAGGGAACCACGTTTCACGAGTACCATTCCGTAAGGAGAAGGCTCCTGCATGGAGCTTCCGCTCACGCCTGTGACCTCACCTCCTGCACCACCTGTGCCCGACTTGCTCGTACCACCCATGCAGGAGGCGAGCAGAAGTACCACTACAGCGGAAAGGATTGATAAAAACTTTTTCATATTTTTGTTTATGAGTTTTTGAGTCTTTAAGTTTTTGAGTTTTCGCGGAGAAGTGTGTCTTCGTTAAACTTTAAACGTTAAACTATAAACGTTTTTACAAGAATCTCACGCTCTTGTGCCTATTTCGCCCTTTCTTAAAAAGGTCTAGGTCGGTTTGATAGCCCAAAGTGATTTCGTGTGAACCATTCAACATCCCAACCCCGGTTGTGTAGAGCTGATAGGAATATCCCAAGCCAACTCCATGAAAAACACCTCCCAAGAAGAACGAAGTGGAAATCGTAGGACTGTATCCTACTCCGGCATAGAAACTGCGTCCTTCGTATTCATAGTTAACTTTCAGTTGCACATCCTCTCGCCAGTTCTGCAAATCGGTCATCACCATGAAAGAGGGGTGCAAAGAGAATAACGAATTCTTGAGTCGAATATTGCCTCCACCCATCAAATAATACATTCTATCTATTTGATAAAGCATCGTTTGACCCACTTCAATCAGTGGAGCGGTAAGATGTCGGGCGGACAAACTTGCCCAATACTTGGGATGGTAGAAATAGACACCTGCCGAGAGATCCACACGCGAGCCTTTCGATTCAGAGCCCTGAAAAACAGGGTCGTTCGTGTCAGTCAACTTCAAACCGCTGGGGTCGATGGTTTCTTGAATCAGTCCACCATTCACACCGATGGCAAGCCTTCCTTTCTTTCCAATTTTCACGTTGTAAGCATATTGCAAACTCAGGGTCATCTGCTTGAAAATACCCACATCGTCACTCATCAGACTCGCACCGGCACCATGGCGAGGTCCCAAAAAGAAAATAGGCAAGTCGGCACCCACATACATGGTCTTAGGAGCATCTTCGAACCCCACAAACTGCATCGAATAGGCAGCCACCACATTCAACTTTCCTTCTGTTCCCGACACGGCTGGGTTGTAGTACGACTTCAGTCGAGTGTAGTCGGAAAACTGCACTTCATTCTGTGCCGACACGGCTTGTGAAGCCAGCATCAGCACTGCCCACAGGGCACATTTCTGAATCGTTCGCTTTAAACCCATAACCTTAATAACGAACACCTTTTTATTTTATTGTATAATTATTTTGTATTTTTTTCACTTCTTTTATCAATCATCCCTTCCAAGATTCTTTTTTCTTTGTCAAAAAATGGATTCTTCTTTCGTTGTCTTTCACAAATTATTTGTAGTTTTGCAGAGTAAACTAAATAGAATTCACAAACCATGAATAGAGCGACAAAACTAATCCTCACACTACTTGTTTCCCTCGTGTTGAGCAGTTGCACCTTCCTCAGTCAGAGAGTGAAACTCGAGAATGGCGTGTCGAAAGAATTGGCTGAAAGCAGAAGCAAGACCGTCAGCAACGTGGAATACACGCTTCATTTCATTATTCCGAGCGAAAAGGATATCGCCGTGAAAGGCGACGAAGTTCTTCAGTTTCAATGGAAAGGAACGGATGATTTGCAGATTGACTTCCAAGCCGACTCCACCCAACTCGATGCAGCTTGTATTGTGAACGGAGAAACGCGCAAAGTACGTGTGCAAGACGAACACATTATTATAAACAAGAAGTGGCTCAAAGAGGGGAAGAACGAAATCCGACTGAGTTTCCGTTGCGGAGATGCAGCACTCAATCGCAACGACGATTACCTCTACACCCTCTTCGTGCCCGACCATGCCCGCAGCGTCTTTCCTTGTTTCGACCAACCCGACCTGAAAGCAAAGTTTCATCTCAACCTCGACGTGCCCGAAGGATGGAAGACCATGTGCAGTGTGGAGGATACGCCTATCCCAACTTATCTTTTCTCCTTCGTAGCAGGAAAGTTTCAGGAACAGACGGCAGAAAAGGATGGGCGCATCATTCGTGGACTCTACAGAGAAACCGACAAACTGAAGGTGGCACAAATGCCAATTGTTTTCGATGAAATCGCCCTTTCTTTGCGTTGGATGGAAGCATACACGGGTATTCCCTACCCTTTCGACCGCTACGGATTCGTAGTGATTCCTGGCTATCAGTTCGGAGGAATGGAGCATCCAGGTGCCATTCAGTTTGCCGACTGGGAAATCTTTC
>OMTC01000244.1 GCA_900313845.1 uncultured Prevotellaceae bacterium | reverse complement strand
TCCTTGTCCATCCAGAAACCGCACATGTAATCGCCCAAGTTGGCAGAATAACCCTGCTCAGCATTAGGATAGATGGATTCGCCACCATTCACGGTTTGGCGAACATAGAGTGTCTTGTCGCTGTTGTCGTCCACCTTGTAGGCAGCCTTGTCGGCTGTGATGAAAGCCTGCAAGTCGGTAGCAAACTGAGAAGCTTCCACACCGAAGAAACCAGCCATTTCCGACAGACTGAAAGTGATGGCGTCAGTGGAATAATCGTTCTTGCATGCTTGTTCCACCGAACCCGAGTACGTACCATTGTCAGCCCAACCAAAGCCCGAAACGAGCAGAGCAGCCAACAAACTCAATAAACGTAAACTTTTGTTCATAAAATAGTTAGTGTTAAAAGTTAATGAAATAATATGAATTGAAGTTTTGTTCGAAAAAGGTGATAGTTTTGTTATGAAACTGAAGTGTTTTCAGATTGTTAGTAAAAAGGCAAGAATAAATTCACACCTTAATGCTGCAAAGATAATAAAATTAAAAATACAACTACCTCAAAAAGGTAAAAAAAATAAGAGGATGATGGAAAATGTACTATTCTGAAGTATGAAACACCATTATTTTCAGAACAGTGAGGCACATTATCGATGGAGTCAATGCACACGCGGCATCCAAAAACTACATCATCAATGCCGCCGAGACTCTTTCGAAAAGCATGTTTGCAAACTCGACGTGCAAATTTGGGGAGGAAAGCGTGAACAAAACCGTAAAACGACGTTAATACGTTTAATTAATTTGACTTTAGTCAATTTTATACAATTATACAATTATACAATTATACAACAACTTTTTTCGTTAACTTCTTTTCACAAAAATGGAAACATTATATGAATATGATGGATTTTATTAAAAATGAATTATTAGTTATAATAAATTAATTATAGACTATATATATAGTCTATAATTAAAATTCAGCCCAAGATTTTTCTCTCCCAATATGTGAATATAAGTTAACAGAAAATCTTGTTGTATAATTGTATAATTGTATAATTGTATAATTTTATTACCTTTGACTTTGCCGAGCTAAAGGTTCTTCATTTTTCATTTAAGCGAAACGAAAAATAGTTGAGATAAATCAAAAAAATATCCGATTTCGTTTGGACTTTCCACTGAAAAAAACGTATATTTGCTTTGCTTTCAGAGGAAAGTCCAGTCTGACTATTACGCTGCACCACTTCGACACTTACGCTATACCACTACGACACAAACACTGCACCGCTCGCACGAATGATTTGCACCGCTAGTGGTGTTTGAAGAGAAAAGGAAATGGATGGAAAAGAGCTCAATGAGTGGGTGAAGAGATTTTTTTTGGAAAAGAATGCTCCATGTAATGCTTTTTTTTTATCTTTGCATTGTTTTGGGGAATGATATGTCAACGACAGCATCAGCTCCTTTTATCTATTGGGCTCAGCGTATGCAGGAATTGAAGAGAATTGTCTTCGTTGTGAATCCGATTTCCGGCACTTCTGGAAAGAAGATGATATTGAAGCAGATTGAGAAACTTATTGATAAAGATAAGTTTGCATACGACATTGTTCAAACTCAATATGCGGGACATGCCACGGAAATTGCCCGTGGTGCTGCCAATCGAGGTGTGGATATTGTGTGCGCCATAGGTGGGGATGGAACGGTGAACGAGACGGCTCGGGCATTGGTGCATACGGATACGTCGCTTGCCATCATTCCTTGTGGTTCGGGTAATGGATTGGCTCGGCATCTGCATATTCCGATGGATGCCATTCGTGCCATCAAGTTGATTAACGAGGCTGAACCTCAGTTGATGGACTATGGATTGATTAATCTGCATCCTTTCTTCTGCACTTGTGGAGTGGGGTTGGATGCTTTTATCTCTCAGAAATTTGCTGAAGCTGGAAAGCGTGGATTCCTCACTTACGTGGAAAATATTCTTCAGAATGCTCTTTCGTATAATCCTGAAACATACGAGATTGAGTTGGTGGATGAGGAAAGCGAGAAGCAGGTATATGAGGCTCTCCTGATTACTTGTGCGAATGCTTCGCAATGGGGCAACAATGCGTTTATTGCTCCACAAGCATCCGTGAGGGACGGATTGATGGATGTGACTATCATTGAACCGTTTACGTTGTTGGAGGTGCCACAGCTTGCCCTCCAACTGATGAACGGAACCATCGACAAGAGCGGACGAATCAAGTCGTTCCGCTGCAAGAACTTGCTTATCAAGCGTTCGAAACCTGGTGCCATTCATTATGATGGTGACCCTGTGGAAACGGGAGAGAATATCGAGGTGTCGTTGATTCGTAATGGTCTTTCCTGCATTTGTCCTACGGATGAGGGGGTGATGGATATGAGTGAGACGATTCAAAACCAGTTGGTGGAGCATTTCAACGAGATGTATCTGCGCTCGCAGGAGATTCAGGAGAATATCCAGAATCAGAATCGCCGCATCATGCAACTGAATAAGGACATCGTGAATCGCTTGTCGAGAATTGGAAGGAGAAGGAAGGATGATGAATGAGGAATGGAGAATGGCTTCGGCAGAGCCGAAGCTTACAGAAAAACGAAGGAGGTAAAACGAAGGACGAAAGACGAAGAACGAAGGACAAAAGACGAAGGACGAAAGACTAATGACAACGAACGAAGGAGGAAACCTGAAACTTCTTTTTCGTGAAAATGAATGATTGTATGTTTCTATTGATATTTAATCCATCGAATGATATGGCTTTGGCGGCAGATGCGCAGATGTATGTGCCTCCAAGGAATGTGAGACAGATGGAAAAGGATTTGGAACTGTTTCCTTTGGCATGGGCGGAAGATGGGGATGTGGTGTTGGGAGAAGATGATGGTTTGGGCATTGAAGGGAAAAGAGATAATATCGATTTCTCGCAGTATGTGCCGAAGCCTTGGGGATGGAGCAAGTCGTTGAAACATAGGTTGCTACGTTTGGGCGTGTTAGAGGTGAATATGCCAAGCGATGAGCAATTGGATTTGTGGAGAAGGTGGTCGAGTAGGGAGTTCGCTGCCAAATATATCCAGCGGTTTTTGGGGAGCGTGGAGCAGATGAATGGAAAACGGACTTGCGATGTGTTTGTGGGAGAGGACATGCGATTCTGCGAGCGTGTTTCGGATTTGCATTTTCAGAAAGGACAAAGGATGATTCTGAAATCGCCTTGGTCGAGTAGTGGTAGAGGGGTGTTCGTGGCAGAGGACATGAGCGAAAAAACTCTTACAAGAATCGAAGGCGTGTTGCGGAATCAAGGTGGCATATTGGTGGATAGGTTTTATCATAAAGTTCTCGATTTCGCTTTGGAATTTGATGCTCAGGCATCTGGGAAGGTGGAGTTTTTGGGCTATTCTGTTTTTCAGGCTGCGGAAGATGGAAAATATGGATGGAACAAGGTGGCTCGGCAAGAGGAACTGGAGCAGGACTTACTGAATATCTGTGGAAAAGAAGCGATGGAATGGCTGACATCCACGATTTCTTTGCATCAAAAATTATTGGAAGAGGAATTTCGAGGAAGGTATGTAGGTCCAGTGGGAATTGATATGCTTGTCGTTCATGAAGACGGGCAGAAAATAAAAATTCATCCTTGTATTGAAATCAATCTAAGGATGAATATGGGAATTGTTGCCATCCGTCTTGCTGACAAATTGGAAAAGTTGCGGAAGATGGTGGAA
>OMTC01000423.1 GCA_900313845.1 uncultured Prevotellaceae bacterium | reverse complement strand
TGTTCTGCGGATGAGGATTATGTAACCTACCATTTCGAGTGTGATGCAAAAACTACAGGTTGGTTCCAAGGTAATAGTTTTCATGTTTATTTTGATAATGGAGATGGCGTCTTTGACAAAAATTCAGATCAGAATGCATTTCCAAACAACACTTGGGCTTATAGTCCTTGTGGAGAAACACATGATATTACAGTACATAAAGGAGAAAGTATAGAAAACGTTTTCCCAAAGGGGTGGCTTGTTCCTCTAGTGGGGTTAGTTGGTTGGGAAATGCCCGAGAGAGCAAGGATGGTACGTATTTATCAACCAGAACCAGGTAATTACAATAATACCCACTGTACATTTCAACTTAGCGAGAGTGAGTTCCACATCAGCAACCCATCGTAACTAAACACTTCATCAATCGTTCCACATGAAATTTCCATGAATAAAGAAGAGGTGTGGAACATTTCGGTCAGACCAAGCATAAATGATATAATGGGGGCAGGCTTGATGTCTGCCCCTTCATCATGGTTTTTTAAAACGAAAGCGATTTTTATTATCTTGACTTCGGGAATTGATTGAAAAAATCCAACATTTCAAAAACCGACCATTGATTATCAGTTAGTTACAGTCTTTTCTTGGGTGATTTGGGTGACGCAAGGAGAAATTTTGCTACCTTTGCATCATGTTTGTACGTAAGAAGAAGAACAGGTCGGGCACCATCAGTGTGGTGGTGGTGGATAAGAGGCATGGTTTCAAGGAGGTGAAGAACTTCGGTGTCGTGACTACTGATGAGGAGGCCGAAGTCCTTTGCATGAGAGCCAACGAGTGGATTCGTTCCTATGGCGGACAACAACTGATAGATTTTGGCCATTGCCCGGCACAAGACCGCGAGTTGGAGGAAACGGAGCGTGCTTTCGCCAATATCGACTCCGTGTTCATGAACGCGCCTCAGCTGATCCTCAACCCGATCTATGACAGCATCGGCTTCAACCGGATACCCGACAGTGTCCTGAGACATCTTGTGATAGCAAGGATATGCCAGCCGATGAGCAAGCTGGCCACAGTGGATTACTTGAGGTCCCACTTCAATGAGGACACAAGCCTTGACCAGATATACTACTATATGGACAAGCTGTACAATACCCAGCAGGAGACGGTGCAGCAGATAAGCGTTGAACATACCCGGCACATACTCGGCGGATGTATCGGAATCGTGTTCTATGATTGCACGACGCTCTATTTTGAGTCGTTCATAAGGGACAAACTTTGCGAGCCTGGTTTCTCCAAAGACGGGAAGAGCAAGGAGAACCAGATTGTGATAGGACTGTTGGTCAGTGCAGGTGGCTATCCGCTCGCGTATTCCGTATTCTGCGGAAGCCAGTACGAAGGGTTCACGATGATTCCCGTGGTGGATGATTTCGTGAAGAGATTCCAACTGGAAGATGTGGTAGTGGTCGCGGACTCTGGGCTGATGACCAAGAAGAATGTGTTGCTGCTGCAGACGGGCAAATACAAGTACATACTTGGTGCGAGAATCCGCAATGAGGCCAAAGAAATCAGGGAGTGGGTACTTTCCCAGAAGAAGGTGGAGAACACCTACCCTGAGTACGAGAAGACACATACCATCGCCGCCCCAACGTCCGAAGATCCGAAGGGTACGGATAAAATCAGAGAACGTCTGATCATCACCTACTCGAAAGACAGGGCAAGGAACGATGCAGAGAACAGGAAACGCGGCATAGAGCGGCTCAGGCGTGCCTTTGGCTCAGGAACCATCAAGAAAGAGAGCATCAACAGGAGGGGCTACAACAAGTTCCTTGAGATAACAAATGATGTCGACATCACCATCAATGAGGAGAAAATCCTTGAAGATGAGAAGTGGGACGGATGGAAGGGATATATCACGAACACCGACATTGTGGCAAGGGAGGTTGTATCCCAGTACCATGAGCTTTGGGTGGTGGAACGTGCATTCCGAGTTACGAAAGGCAATTTGGAGGCACGGCCGGTGTTCCATTTCACGCCCAGAAGAATTGAGGCGCACATCTGCATCTGCTTCATAGCATACAAGGTGTACAAGGAACTGGAAAGGATTATGAAACTGATGAAGTTCCCCATGAGTGTA
>OMTC01000346.1 GCA_900313845.1 uncultured Prevotellaceae bacterium | reverse complement strand
CGACTTACATCTCCTGTGCCAAGACAGAGGCGATAAGGACGTGGTTCGAGGGTCTTGAATGCCATGCCATCCACAAAATAGTCTTGCTCGATAGGGCACCAGTTGTAAGGCGGAATCAGATGGAGCGTGTCGCTCGTGGCATCGGTATAGGTGACCACGACATGCGCATTCTCGATGTGGCTCTGCATAGGGTTTGTACTACCTGCCATGAGCAGATAGGCAAAGCTTGCCTTTCCTTTGAGAGGAACGGAATAGCGGGTAGGGTAGTTGTCCCAACGGGAAGTGTAGATGATGTTTTTGCCTTCTTTCGGAATGAGGAAATCCACACCAGCCACATTGTAGGTGTCGTTGACGATGAGGGTACGCAACACGCTATCGTTGATTTCTGCCGTGTATTGAGGATGACACCATTCGCCAATGCCTTGCGTTGGAATTTGCAAGGTGGTGACTTGTGGACGAGGGGAGAGATATTTCTGTTTGTAGATGTCGTCAACTTCAGCATTGAAGTGGGCTTGTAGGTTCACCATAGGACGCTTTACTTTACCCTCGGTAGGGGCAGAAAGTTAAGCGTGAAGTGAGAAGCGTGAAGCGATATCGTCCGGATGGCAGTCTTCGTTTTCGTTTTTGTTATCGTTTTCGTTCACTCTGCTTTCCACAACGATTTGCTGTGAGTGTTCGCTGTTTCCTTCAACGATTCTCCATTTGCCATTGCCGAGGCTTTGGCGGAAGATGATTCGGAGAGGCTGCTTGAAGTTCTGGCGGATTTCGTAGATGTCTTTGCCATTCTCACGATGGAAGGAGTAGGAGAGGTAAGGAGTGGTGATGGAAGCATGGTTCCATTCCTGTGGGAATCCTGGTTGGATGTAGCAAATGCCATCGAGTGCTTGAGGAACAATACCAAAGAGTCCCTGGATGAAGGCACGAGCGGAAATGCCTGTGTTGTCGGAGAAATCGCGATAACACTCACCACGTGCTGCATCGTAGAAACTCACTTGTCCGAGATTGCCAGGGCTGTCACCCACATACATTTGGTCCATCACATTGCCTTTGAGGATTCGATAAGCCTTCTCGGACTGTCCTGCCTTGAAATAGGCAAGCACCATATTCATGATTTCGGCTGAAGCCACATTGTTGATACTCCAGTTGTAAGGCAACCAGTCGCTGGTGCTGATGACTTGCAGATGCTGGTCGGCAGCAGTTGGGTGCCAATAGTTCTTGTATTGCTCAGGAACGCTAAAACGCACATCGATATGCGGAATGTTGCGATCCACGTATCGAGTCGTTTGGTACATCTGTTCGGGCGTACCCACACCACAATCCACAGGGGTATAGATGGACCAAAGGGCTGCATCTTCATGCACTCGTTGCAACCCCATCAAGTCTTGGTATTCAGCCCAGTGCTGTCCGTCCTTCACCCACAAACGCTCATTCATCGCCTTGAGGATGGCAGCAGCTTCAGCTTCATATTTTGAACCATCTTTTCCAATCATTTTTGCGATTTTGGCAGCGAGAAGGTTGCCACGATAGTTGTAAGCAGTGGAGTGGGTACCAGCACCACCGCTATAATAAAGGGCATCGCTTGCCCAGATGCAACAATAGGAATCGTAGAGATGGTCGCCGTCGGGGTCGAAATTGCGCTTTTCCCATGCCAGATGACGTTCCAACACTTGCCACATCTGCTTCATATACTCGATGTCGGCATCATATTGGAAATGCCATAACAGCTCATCAATGTAGTTGAGGTTCATGTCGTAGTGGTGCATTTGGTCGTTTCGGTTCGGATTGCGACAAATGTACCCTGTGGAATACATCTGAGTCCCCCATTTCTTCTCAGCTCTTGCCATGTTCATCGCTGCATCTTGCGAAGGATGAGGAATGACTGGCTCCACATCCGTCACCTGACTGGCTGCGTATGCATTGAAATGCTTTTTGGCACGGTCGTCCCAGCCCAGCACATCGCTCAGATAGCCTGCACGCCAACCATTGAGCGGCATGCGCCAACCGATGGCACCATGCAGCCAAGTTTCTCCATCCCAAGCACCTTCGGCTGCAAACATCAGTGCTTCGTCGATAGCGTTGATATATGGATCGGGGGTGTCGAAATGGATGCGGTTTGCCACTTCGTTCAAAAGCTTGAGATTCTTCTCAAAGGCTGCCTTTCCGTTTACGTTAGCTGTGAATTCAAGGCTATCAGTACGAGCAAAGGACTCGCCATTCCCCCTCATACTCCATTGTTTTGTGTCGAGCGCATCCCCGTTTGCTTCGAAACAACCAGGCTTGTCGGCACCGAGGTCACCATTGCGGGAAAGACGAGTGACAGCGATGTTTTTCATTACGGCTTTCAGCGTCACATCGCTATCAAATCCCTTGGTCGTGAATCTCAGCAATGCCGCATCAGCATCATAAAGACAAGTGGCATCGATGAGCATTTCTGCATTGCCCCAACGATGGTCACGAACGATGTAAGTGCGCATGCCTTTCGTGTAGCGAGCCTCACAGAAATCAGTGGCATCGAGGGAGATTTCAGTACCTTTGTAAGTGGCAAACACTTGGATGTTTCTACAATTCCGAGAATTCAGGAAGAGTGCAAATGCAGGGCGGTCACTGGTTTCGAGTCGGTATTGCGTGTAGCCACCATAGAGGGCGCGAGTGAATCGGTTCTTGCCATTCACACACACGAAAGCATCATCCTTCGGAACATATTGCGTTCTTGCCATTCACACACACGAAAGCATCATCCTTCGGAACATATTGCAACCATCGTTCGGCTCCACGCTTATCATCGTTATAGGAGGTGGACTCCAAATAGTCGCCCATGCGGGTTTTCTGGGCAACACAACCCAGAGAACAAATCAGGGCAAAGGATAGGAAAATACTTTTTTTCATAAGAGAGAAGCGTGAAGTTTTTCTTTCACCACAGATTACGCAGATTTTACAGATTATTTCTTGCAATAGGATTTGCCATTACACGGATTTTTTCTGATTTTACAGATGAGAAAGCCCTAGAGGGCTTTGAGAACCTTTAGCTCGGCAAAGCCAAATCTGTTTAATCTGTGACATCTGTGGTTAAAATAATCACTTGCGAAACTTTAGTTAAAAACTAAAAATTCGTTTAATTCGTGAAATTCGTGGTTAAAAATACTAATGAATGGGTTATAATCATCCCAAGTTTTTTCTATTTTTTTTCTTAGAATTGGCAAGGTAATGCCAGCAGTTGGTACATCAGCGTGCGAGCCATGCGCTCTTGCCCTTTGTCGTTCGGATGGAGGCGGTCGTTTTCGTGTCCGAAGTAATCTTCGTTTTCGTGCATA
>OMTC01000237.1:3812-4631 GCA_900313845.1 uncultured Prevotellaceae bacterium | reverse complement strand
ACCGCCATTTCCTTGTTGGCATTTGCCTCCGCAATGGCTTTCTCCTTGTCTTCGATTTCCTTCGGAACGTTTACATTATTAATATGTACGCGCGAACCAGCCTCATCCAAAGCATCAATCGCCTTGTCAGGGAAATGGCGGTCGGTGACATAACGCTCTGTGAGTTTCACACATGCCTGAAGAGCCTCTTCCGTGTAAGTCACATTATGATGCTCCTCGTATCTATCCTTGATGTTATGCAGAATTTCAAGTGTTTCCTCCATCGTGGTTGGTTCCACAATAATCTTCTGGAAACGACGCTCCAGTGCACCATCCTTCTCAATCGACTTGCGATACTCATCCAGTGTGGTAGCACCGATGCATTGCAATTCACCACGTGAAAGAGCAGGCTTCATCATGTTGGCAGCATCCATCGTACCTACCTGATTTCCAGCACCTACCAAAGTGTGGATTTCATCGATAAAGACGATAATGTCGGGATTCGCCTTGAGTTCAGCAATGATACTCTTCATGCGCTCCTCAAACTGTCCACGATATTTGGTACCAGCCACAACACTTGTCATGTCGAGCGTAATGAGGCGCTTGTTGAACAAGGTTCTCGACACCTTGCGCTCGTTGATGCGCTGTGCCAATCCTTCCACGATAGCACTCTTTCCCACACCTGGCTCACCAATCAGCACAGGGTTGTTCTTCTTGCGGCGAGAAAGAATCTGAGCGACACGCTCGATTTCCTTTTCACGTCCCACCACAGGGTCGAGCTTTCCTTCACGAGCAGCACGAGTGAGGTCGAAGCCAAACTGGTCGATGGCTGGTGTGTCA
>OMTC01000237.1:0-3774 GCA_900313845.1 uncultured Prevotellaceae bacterium | reverse complement strand
TCATCTTCCTCATCATCAAAACCCACATTCGCCTTTGGTGCAGGAGTTGGCTGAGAGAAATAGTCGTATAATTGATTATAATTCACATTGCTATCTTCCAGAATCAAAGCAGGAAGATTATCTTTTTGTTTCATAATTGCTAATAACAGATGTTCCACATCGGCAGTCTTGCTGCGCATCAATCTCGATTCAAGAATACAAAGTCGCAACACGCCATTCGACTTATCATTGAACGCAATATCCTTTGAAGCGTAATTGAAAGCAGAGCCATCCACATCCCTACGCAAACGCGATTCCAATCTATTCTTAATAGCAGGAAGATCCAGATGACACTTATCACGAAGCACATCAATTGCCTTGCTCTCGCCATCGCGCAAGATGCCAAGCATAATATGCTCAGGACCTATGTAATCATTGTTCAAGCGAATAGCTTCTTCCTTGCTATACTGAAGAATTTGTGTGATTTTTTGTGAATAGTTGTTGTTCATTAATGAGTTTCCTTTACTCTTTTTGTTTTGCTATTTATCCGTCTCATCATAATTTGGAAATGCATTTGTGCAAATCCCGTGCCAATTAGAGGATTCTGCCAAAACTATTTCAGCCATTCTGTCAGACGTGACATAATTTCCGCTTTCATTCCCTCTGGCATGTTACCAATGCGGGCGCGATGACTGCCCCGAGGTTGCACATACACGCGCATATTTTTCTTTTTGGAACAATCCAACCAACCTGCCACACCACTTGCGGACCAAGGGTCGATTTCTCCATAGATAAAGATATGCTTCGGGTCATTTTTCTTCAGATATTTCACCGTGCGCTTATAGAGAGTCTTATCGAACTTAATATCTCTCACTTCGTCAGGCAACATGATGCCATATAAATAACCTTTTGTCGATTTCACGCTCTGCCACTTCTTCAAACCCTTGCGTGAATACCCATAATATCCCAACTCACGAGCTGCCTGAACGAAGAACGGAGTGAAATCGCTTGGACAAGAAAAATAGTCGGGACTCGACACGTCCATGAAATTTTTGAACCACACTTCGTCCGAAGCATCATCTTCAGGAATGGAGGAAACGGGCGTTCCCCATTGCCAAAGTGCAAATGGATATTCCATCACACAAAAATCATACACATCAGCAGCACTCACACTGAAGTGGAAATTCTTATCCTTCACAAATTGCTCAAATCGAGGCAGCAGACGAGTCTTGCGCTCCATCAACTCCTCCTGGGCATCGAACACTTCGTTACGCTCTTCCTTTGTACCTACTTTCTTGGCAAGGAACGGCTCATGACGTCCATCCTCCACGGATTTATTCAAAGGAGCCACATAACTCACACTCACATCCACATCGTCAGGATAAGTGGCACGATAGAACATCGTGGTCTGTCCACCCTTACTGATACCTGTGCTCACCCATTTTCCTTTGAATATTTGCCCCATCGTCTGGCGTACATGATGAATATCTCGAAGCGAGTTATCTACCGTGAGATAATCCCAAGCAGAGGCATTATTCGTACTTGAAACAATCTCAGGAACAGATTCAGCAAAATAACGATACTCGCATACCACCACATTGGCATCAAACAATTGACATAGTTCTTCTTTATAAGAAGGATACAGAGCATAGTGTGCAAAATAACCTTCTGTAACTATCACGGTAGGACGGTCTAATCCTCTCAGACCCACAATGATACGCTGATTGAACACACCCTTCGACGCATCATCGCCATCAAGATTCTGCTGAATTTTCATCACGTATTTCTCCTTGAAGAAATCGCTCTCAAGCGGTTTGATGTCTGAAACACCAGGAAGTGCCTTTAGCTTCATCAAGAAATCTGTTGATTGGGATTGCGCCATCACATCCAACACAAAAAGCGAAATCACCAAATATGCAGTAATTACCTTCTTCATATTATCCCTTGAAAATTTTAATGATTCAAATCTTTTGAAACTACCCATACTTTCCATCGTACTTCGTAGTCCATACCTTCAACTACACCTTATTATATATTATAAAGCACGACAAAGTTACGGTTTTTCTTGCTAATCCAAAACATTTCACCTATATTTGTCAGCAAAACAAATCAAATCTATCTTAAATACATCTAAAAAACTTGAATTACCATGCTAATTATTGGAATTGGAGGTGGAACGGGCTCAGGCAAAACCACCGTTGTGAGAAAAATCATAGAATCATTACCCGATAATAGCGTTGCTGTCATCCCACAGGATTCTTACTATAACGACCAGTCGTCTCTCCCTCTTGAAGTGAGAAAGCAAACCAACTTCGACCATCCCGACGCATTCGAGTGGCCTCTGCTTGCCAAGCAAATTGAAGAACTGCGCAATGGACATTCCATTGAGCAACCTACCTATTCCTATATCACCTGCACTCGCTTGGAAGAAACTGTTCACGTGGAACCAAAGGATGTCATCATCGTGGAAGGTATCATGGCGCTTTACGACAAAAATCTCCGTAACCTGATGGACCTGAAAATCTTTGTCGATGCAGGTGCTGACGAGCGCTTGCTCCGTGTCATCCAGCGCGACATAGCAGAACGAGGACATCCGCTCGACATGCTTATCAGCAAATACCGCAATGTGCTCAAACCTATGCACGATGAATTCATCGAACCTACCAAGCAATTTGCCGACATCATCATTCCAAATGGCGGAAACAACGACAGAGCCATTGCCATGATGCAGATGTATATTCGTGCCGGTTTGGGAATCATTTAGTAACGCATGTTTTCTTCTTAAAACGTTCTCTATCTGCAACGAATCTGCACAAACAATGTTAAATAATGTTATAATTGTGTGCGAACACAGAGTTTTTGGAGCAAATATTTTGCACATATTTATAAAAGAAGTAACTTTGCAGCGAATTTTTTAAGGTAAGCCTCGAATTAACAAGAGGAAAGTTTAACATCTATAAAAACAATTTAAAGATTATGTTGCAGGAAAAGGCAGGTAACATTGCAGGTCTTATCTGGAATGCTATCGCAGAAGCAAATGCAAGCTTGACTTACAAGCAGATTAAGAAGACTACAAAACTCGCTGAAAAGGATTTCAACCTCGGTCTTGGTTGGTTGCTCCGCGAGGACAAGCTCAACGTAGAAGAGACTGGTGACGAGAAGGATCCATTCGCATATTCTTTGAAGTAATATCGTAAATTCACATTTGCGAAAAACTTACATCTGAACGAATCCAACTTTAGGATTCAATCGATGACAACCTATGGGGTTGCATTGCGCAAGCAGTGCAACCTCTTTTTTTGTGCCTATCAGAAAGCAACATCATTTTTCACCCAGAATCTTTTTTCAAAAGGAAATCACAAAAACTCCCCAAGGAAATCACAAAAACTCTCCAAAGGAATCAAATCAACTCCCCCTCGGTTTCACTTATATTCTTCAGGGGATTCAATTAAGCGCTAAAGCGTTTCTGAAAATGCTCCATAGGGCTTTTGAAAACACTCCACAAAGGCTTTGAAAATGCACTGTTGGGGCTTTCAAAATGTTCCTCTGAGGATTCGCAGAATTTCTGAACGTTCATTTATAAAATTTTGAACGTTCATTTTTATTTTTTTGAACGTTCAGAAAAAGATTTTTGAACGTTCAAAATTTTTACGATGAAGGTTCAAAAATATTGAGATGAAAGTTCAAAGTATTTTAAGTGAAGGTATAAAAGATTATTTTTGAAAGTTCGACAATCAAAAGAATCCCCTATTCGAGTATTCAGAAACCACAGAAAAAAACTTCGGAAAACACTAT
>OMTC01000236.1:4295-8701 GCA_900313845.1 uncultured Prevotellaceae bacterium | reverse complement strand
GCAAAATCTTCAACAAACTCGGTTGCGGACTCACTTACGACCCTGTCAAGAAATAAAATTAATGAAGAATGAAGAATGTAGAATGAAGAATGTATTTTACTCATATCTATAGTGTAATTTTCATTCTTCGTTCGGAGCGAAGCGACCATTCTTCATTCTTCATTTAAGCGAAGCGACTATTCTTCATTTTATTCATCTAGCTTGCTGTGAATTGGCTCTTTTTATTCCGTCGAAAGATGATTCAATGAAGTTTGGGTCAATGACTTCAGGTATTGCCTGATTGTTTGCCAATTCTCGTTCGATGTCGAAGGTGGCACGAGATTTCTTGCTGCTCACACCCCAATATGATTCTTTGAATGTTGCTTCTGCTTTATCTTCTAAATCATCGCGTAGATTGCAGAAGAAGTCGATGCCTGTTCGTTTTTCCAATTCATCAATGCTGATATATTCAATGGTGATGTTGCTTGCAACATCTGTGTGATTCGTCCAGATTCCCAAGGCGTTGTAACTGTCCGACGATTTGTTGTAAGCCAGCAGTGCCATGTAGAAATAGGCAGGCACAATCAAACTACCGCAATTCATGTTGAGCAAACCGCTCTCTGTATGACCGTCCAGCACTACGTTGTGAGCTTGATATTGTGGCTGCATATTTGAAAGGAAAAAAGTTTGTGCATTTTGTTCTTTTGAAGCTAATCGGTCAGCTGAAGGGCAAAGATGACCCCGTGAAAACTCATTATCATTGTAATCCTCCAAAGTGGACTGATAATCCTCATGAATGTCTGGATCCTCTTTGAATGCATCTTTACGTGTCACATTTGATGCTGAGTTCAAGGCATCCAATCGATAGCAAGTCCATCGATTGGCTTTCTTTGTGCAATCCCATTCCACGGCAAATGTGTCGCCATAATCCGTCGTTGCTTTTCGTATGACAAGGTTCGATTCACCTCCTGTCAGCTTTGGATATTCATATTGCCAAGCATGAGTAGCATCATGATTTCCATAGCTCGTTGTCAGTTTTGCAAGTACAGCACCCGTGTTGCGATTCTTGTTGTTGTCTTCGTTTGGGTCAATGGGGTCTGGATGATCAGGGTCCACTTCCCCTATCATTACAATCGTCGTAGAAAGTACTTCCGAATAAACATAATCCACGGAAGCAATCTCTGTTTCAGCCATATAGACCTTGAATCCGTCATCTTCCAAGAACGTGATGGCATAGAGATTTCCACCCTCAGTAGAGTAGATGAGGGTCGTCCCATTCTTCAAGTTTACCACGATTTTCTTCACATTCGTATATGTGCCCCTCATGGCAATCGCTTTTTCATTTTGTGCCAGCGAAACGAGCGTTGTCAAGTAGAGGAGTATGAGGAGACAAATCTTTTTCATTTCAGTAAATATTTCTCGTTGTTAATGATATAAACACCATTCTGCAATTTCTCCAAACCGATGCCGAGTAATTGTCCCGACAGTGAGTAGATGCGCTCATCCTTGAAATCCTTCTTGTCATGGATGACGTGGATGCCATCAGCAATTTCATCATCCATTGGATTCAAGCTCGATTTCACAAGTGTTCCTGATGGCACCGTGAGAAAGGCACGCAGTCCTGGCATGTGGTAACCCGTGGTGGAAGGGTAGTAAAATTGATTGCCTGCTCCAAGGAAAAGGTCGGTTTCTGTATGGAGGTCGATAGGATGGTAACACCCCGTAAAACTATATGCTTCATCAATCGTTACTGGCTGAGGTTCAGCAGCATGCAGTGTGGTAAAGTAGAACACGGGCCCATCGATTGTTTCCAATGGTTTTGTAATGAAAGCGGTTCCTGCACCAATGGTGGAAGTCGATTTTCTGAATTCTACATTCACGATACTTTCATCATCTGATGTTTTCTCCACGTTCGAAAAAACATAGGCATCGCCTTCGTTAATTTCCCAATCCACAGGCAGACAAAGTGTATTGTAGTATTCGCTCGAAATCGTTCTGTTGAATCGCACCGTAGCTCCTTCGATGTCGGCTGGTGGTAGTGAAGAAATGCGATTTTGGTCGAACACGTAGATGATAGGTACGTTGTCATTCACATTAACTGGTGCCAATTTGATTCCGTCTTCGTCTGCCCACACCATACCCGTCACATCCACGATGGCACCCTCGTATGCACCAGTGAAATGGTCGCCCTTTTCCGTTGCTCCTAAGATGTTGTTACAGAGATGAATACTGTGTTCAGCATCTTCTTCCAAATATATTAAGGTGTCCGTTCCGATGATGCTCACACGCAAGTCTTTCAGTATCACGTAGTCTGCAAAGTGGTTGCTCATCTGAGATGGAATCACTTCGATTGGCATCACATCTGCTTCTGTCACGGGTTCTGCGATGACGAGGCTATCCGTGTTGGTTTCATCTGTGCACTCAAACACCGGCATACCGCTCTCTACTTTGTATTTCCCAATCACCCATCCCGACAAATGTTGATTACTATGCAACGGATTGTTCGCTACTGCATTCACGCCTCGCAGACAAAGTGCCGAGAATGAACCATCGTCTGCCGACTCGTCGCGTACAAATGTGAGTTCTTCGTTGGAATAGAGCACACGTGCATTCATCCCATCGGTCCAGTGCAATCGCGTTTCCTTTCCCGATTCCAATGTCTGTAATCCCGCGATACCATCCACGGTGACAAAACTTGGTTCCACTGGAGTGGATGGATCTGTGTAAGTCACCACCACCTTCTGTAGTTTCCAATGCCCGTTACCACTTGCACGAGTGATGGTTACGGAATTGCTACTGCCCGTCCACGTAGTGCTCGTTTCTTCGTAAATAATCGTTCCACCACCACTAAAGGAAGCATTGCTCGACGTTGGAGCATCAGGTTTAGCAAATGTATAGACAATCTGAGTTATAGGTTTTTCTGGGTCCGACGTGTTAATCGTCACAGAACCTTTTCCATAGATGCGTACTGCCGAACCAGCCGTATAGTATTTGGTATGAATCACTCCATAGCCGAATTGGAGCGTAATGTACTCATCCAACACGATACTCTTGGGCATATCCTGTGCGTTAGCATATCCTTGAGTGGAGAAATCTATCGTCACATCTTTTGCATCTGCAATAATGGCTCCTGCAAATAAACAACCCAAGATGAGCAGTTTGTGTTTTATTTCTTGAAATAAGTGCATGTCGTTATGATTGGTCATACAAAATTAGTGATTATTTTCTGAATGAACCTCATAAAGTAACGAAAACATTTATCGCAGTGCTTTCGAGGATTGACTGAAGCGCTTTAGTGTATTATCAGAACCGCATTTGTGGATTGACTGAGGCGTTCCTTTGGATTCAACTAGTTGCCGAGCCTTCGTTATCGAAACGACGAAGGCTCGGCGTTGCGATAACGAAGGCTCGCTATAATTTCGTTGAGGGCTCGGCGTTTCAGTTGAACCAAACGAGAGCGTCAGAAAAATCAAAGGACAGATTGGCATTCTCCGAGCTGAAGGTTCAGTGCAATCGGATGAGAGCGTCTGCAAAAACGAAGGAATGCAGCAGCAAATGGAAACGTGCCCTAAAGATGCTAAAGAACGATGTTTTAATATGATAAGCAACCTTGTTTTTTTACTGAAAATAAGTCAAATAAGCAAAAAAAGCGCCAATTTTTATATTTCTTCCTTATTTTTTTTGCAAAAAATGATGAATTTACACCTTTTTTATTTAAATTTGCACCCAAATATGTCTATTGTTTTCAAACCAATGGATGTATTCTTTTTTGTCAAGGATGGTGAATGGTGAATTTGTTTTCTATATCACTTTTCGTGACTTTTTATGTTGGGTTTAGAAATCTGTTGAAAAAAGTCAATCATTAAATAATTAAAAAATCATGAGAAAAAAGATTTTTACTCTTTTCGCAATGCTTTTTTGCGTTTTGGGGCTTCAGGCACAGGACACTCGGTATTATTACTGGAATAATTACAAGCCTGCCAATTCGATTACTTTCTCTGATGGTGCAAAAGTTGCCATTACTGGTGATGAAAGCCTAGTTTTTGAAAAGGGCAGCAAAAATTTAAATATTTATACAGGTAATGGTGGTGTTAAGTCATTCCCAACCTTCAAACTGGCGAAGAATGTGCAGCACACTTTCACTGCTCCAGCAGGAAAGAGAATTGCTACGATATCTTTTATTACTTATATCGATGCAAAAATGAAAGGTGCTGAACATACTTATTGGAGTGAAGTTGCCGGTGAGGAAAAAGATCCTTGGGATATTTGGACATCTTTGAGTGCATACACTGACACGCCTTATTTGCCTTACGATTTCATAACTTACCCAGATGATAGGCTAGAATTTGATCCTGGATTGAAAAAAGTTACCTTCACTTACAAAGGTGAACAGCTTTATGGTATTTTTTGGATCAAATTAGAAAAAC
>OMTC01000236.1:0-4250 GCA_900313845.1 uncultured Prevotellaceae bacterium | reverse complement strand
ACAGCCAAATGAAGATATTTATAATTTCTTCGCTGGGACGAAGAGTTATCCTATGTCCACTGATAAATCGAATGCTGGAGACATTACGGAGAATAAGGACTTTGAGGAAGGTGATGTAACTCTCACGGTTTCTCCATCGGGAGTTTCCACTCCAAACCGCATGTGGGGTACTGAAGTTTCTAGTGGTGACATGTCTTCTTACGTTCCTCAGCTTCGTGTTTATGGTGGAACCATGACTTTCACCAGCAATCGCGTCATGAAGAGTATCGAGTTTACTGTAACTACAGGTGATCTTGCTTTGACTCCTAATACAGGTAGTTTGAATAAAAAAAGTGGCATTTGGAAGGGTAGTGCTAAGTCCGTCGTGTTTACGGCGACACCTAATAGCGTAACCCACTTTAATAAGATTATTGTCTATTACGAAGATGGCTCTGTGGAGGAAATACCAGTTACGGTTCCTTCAGCTAAATTCACTACTTTCGTAACTCCTACTGATGTAACGATTCCTTCTGAACTCACGGCTTACATAGTTACTGATGTCAACACAAATTCTGTTTCTATGAAGCCAGTGACCAATGTTCCTGCCAACACAGCTATCATCATCAATGGTAATCAAGACACATATAATCTTATTGCAATGGACGATGATGCCGACGATGTAAGTGAAAATAAGCTTTTTGCTTCTGATGGCACGGTTAAGGGTGGAGACGGTATCTATGCTCTGGCAAACAAGTCAACCAATGGAGTTGGTTTCTATCCAGTAGGCTCTAACGTTACAATTCCTAAGGGCAAGGCTTATCTCCCTGCTCCTGCAGGCGTGAAGGGCTTCCTCGCACTCGATGAGGATGTGGCTACATCCATTAGCAACGTTGAAACAAGTTCAGAACGAGCTATTACCATCTACAACTTAGCAGGTCAGAAGGTAGAGAGTATGAAGGCTGGTGGTTTCTACATTGTCAATGGTAAGAAGGTCTTTGTAAAGTGAAAAATGAAGAGTGAAAAGTGAAAAATTAAATAAATAAATAATTAAAATGAAGAAGAATCAATATATCGCTCCAGAATTAAAGCAAAGACTGACTATGGAGCTCGAATTGCCAATCGCACAATCATTGCCAGTAGGTGAAAGTGAAATCACAAAACCAGAAGATATTCTCTTAGAGTTTCGTGATATTCATCGCGTTACTCATCAAAAGTCAGAAAGGTGGTAAGGTTTTCGAATTTTTACCACCTTTTTTGCGGTTATGCAAATCATCATGGAGCATCTCTCGATTTCTCCGTTATTTCAGAATAGTTTCGTTCATGTTTATTTCTTTTGGTAAAACATTGAAAATCATGTAAAAAGTGCAGATTATTTAGTTTTCGAGCATTTTTTTTCTTTTTTTTTATGAGTTTACACCTTATTTATTTATCTTTGTAACCGAAACGTAACTAATATTATCATGCCAAAATGAACTAATCATTTTAGGTCAATACAAAAATAGCATAATAATTCACCCAATAACTAATTATAAAACTTTTAAACTTATGAACAAAAAATTACGTTTATTATTTTTATCGCTCTTAGCAGTGCTAATGAGTACAACCACTTATGCTGGTCAGAAGTTCACTTACACTTTTAACGGTGGATCAGCGACATCAAATCCTGCAGGTTATTTTTCATATGACACAAGTGGAAAATGGAACTTCAATGCGAAGTACACGGGATGTGAGTATGATGGAAAATCTTACTCGAATGGTTTGAAGATGGAAGGTTCTACCAAAATTATGTTCACATCTACAACAATTTCTACAGTAACTATCGTACAATCTACATGGAGTGCAAACACTATCGTTTTTGATGGTACCGAATTAGCCATAGCTGACGCAGAGCAAGGAACAGGCTGTAGAGTCTATACGATTTCCGATGTTGCGGCTGGAGATCACAATATTACAAGAGGTAGTGGTGAGAGTGGCCTTTTTTTGGTAAGTGTTGAATATGATGGTGAAGGCGGTGATACTCCTGATGATCCAGACCCAGACGATCCAGATCCAGTGGAAGCTCCTGATATCACAGGCATGAGTGTTTACTATTGGGATGTTGACAATTTTGCAGCTGCTAATTTGCAGACATTCGCGGATGGTGCAACTATTCAGATTACTGGAAAATTAGATAAAACTATAGCAAATGGTAACGATATTACAATTGGCAATAAGAAATATCGTTCTATGAAGTTGTCTAATGGTGCTCAGAACACATACGTTGCTCCTGATGGTTATGCAGCTACTAAGGTTGTATTCTTTAGCTATGTAAATGCAGAAGAAGGTGACTCTTATTGGAAGGAAGTAAATGGCGTTAAATACGAAGCTGCCACTTCTGGAGGTTACATGAAGAGCTTTAAGGATGGTGCAAACCCTGACTTCCGTACTTACGAATTTAGCTCTCCTGTAAAGGCTTTCACATTCACCAACTCAGGCAAGCAGCTTTGCTATGTGATGGCAGTAGAATTGGAAGAATCGGCAGCTGAACTTGTTAAGATTCCGGCAGCTGGTTATGCAACTTACGTTGCTACTAGCAATGTAGCTGTTCCTGAAGGCGTTGAAGCGTTCATCGTTACAGGTGTTTACGATACTTATGTTTCTCTTCAGGGAATTAACAATGTTGCAGCTGGCACTCCAGTTATCTTAAAGGGTAATGAAGGATATTATACCCTCCCAGTTTTGGAAGGTGATGCAGTTGACGCAAGTGCTAATATGCTCAGGGCTTCTAATGGTGATGTAAGTGGCTCAGGCATTTATGTGTTGGCAAACCAGAACAATGTAGTTGGATTCTATCCTCTTGGTGCCGACGTGGTTATTCCAGCAGGCAAGGCTTATCTCCAAGTTGAGGGCGAAGCAAAGGGCTTCCTCGCTCTTGAAGGTGAAGTAACTGCAATCAGCAATGTTGAAGCTGCTTCTGCTCAGTCGGCTACTATCTACAACGTAGCTGGTCAGAAGGTTCAGAACATCAAGGCAAGCGGTCTTTACATTGTCAATGGCAAGAAGATCTTTGTTAAATGAAGAATTAAGAATTAAAAAATAATAATTACAATGAAGAAGAATCAATATATCGCTCCAGTTTTGAAGCAAAGACTGACAATGGAAGTTGAATTGCCAATCGCACAATCATTGCCAGTAGGTGAAGGTGAAATCACAAACTCTGATCAGATTCTCTCGAAGGAGCGCGAAGAAAAAGAAGAGGGTTTCACTTATGAATGGTAAGAACGTATAGCGTCTTAGCGATGCTATCACGCTGACACTAAATAAATAGAAAGGTGGTAAGGATTCCAAGTCCTTACCACCTTTCATTATGTTATGTAATCGTTAAAAAATAACATGGTAAAATGACATAAGTTATCTTCGGAAAGAAATTAGAATAATTAGAATAATTACTCCAAAAATGGGTGTTGTTTAAAACAAAAACACATTATTTCTGATAAAATTATTCTAATTATTCTAATTTCTTTCCTTAATTAAATCATACCAAGTTATTTTTAAACGATTGCTTAATTGACGACATTTTGCGCCTGTGCTTCCACAAAGCACTGCACATTCTTGATGGCAATATCCACGAGTCGTGCACGAGCCTCACGAGTAGCCCAAGCAATGTGGGGCGTGATATATGCGTTTGTGCAAGCAAGGAGAGGATTATTCGCTGCGGGAGGTTCACTGCAGAGCACATCGGCACAATAGGCATAGATTTTATTCGTGAGCAGTGCCTCTGCCAAATCGGCTTCATTTACCAAAGGTCCACGTCCTGTGTTGATAACCACCGAAGTAGGTTTCATTCGTGCGATACTTTCCTTGCAGACGAGGTTGCGGGTGCTGTCGGTGAGTGGGCAATGGAGTGTGAGGAAGTCGGCACGTTCGAAGAGTGTGTTGCGGTCCACCTTCTCGATGTAGTCGGGTAGGGCATCCTGCGATTTGGAGGTCTCTGCTAAAATCTTCATGCCGAAAGCATGTCCGATTCGGGCTACTGCTTTACCGATATTGCCAAGTCCCACGATGCCCAAAGTCTTTCCTTCCAGTTCTGTGAGTTGAGTGTCTTGCCAACTGAAGTCGACGCTTTGCGCCCATGCCCCTAGGCGGTTGGCCTGCGCATAATGCTCCACTTGCAATGCCACATTCAGGATGTGTGCAAAAACCATCTGTGCCACACTGTTCGTGCTGTAGGCAGGGATGTTGCACACGTCGATACCATGTTCCCGAGCCACTTTCGTATCCACCACGTTGTA
>OMTC01000202.1 GCA_900313845.1 uncultured Prevotellaceae bacterium | reverse complement strand
GTGAACTTGCCTGCAAGTCCTTCGGCTGGAGTGGCAAGCACGGAGTAGTTGTGGTGGTAACGCTCTGAGAATTCGTTCGCTCTTTCGCGCATGTAAGAGATGATTTTCAGACCGAGTTCCTGCGCCTCTTCCGATTCACCATGATGCTTGCCGATGAGAGCCACGAGGCATTCTGCCAATCCGATGAAGCCGATGCCGAGTGTGCCTTGGTTGATGACACTTTCAATGGTGTCGTTTGGCTTCAACTTGTCGGCTCCAACCCAAAGGCTGCGCATGAGGAGAGGGAACTGCTTTGCGTAAGCAGTCTTCTGGAAGTTGAAACGGTCGTCGAGTTGGCGAGCGGTCACATCGAGTATATGGTCGAGCTTGGCGAAGAACATCTGGATGCGCTCTTCCTTGTCTTTAATGCTCATGCATTCGATGGCAAGACGCACAATGTTGATGGTGCTGAAGGAAAGGTTGCCACGCCCAATGGAAGTCTTTGGACCAAAACGATTCTCGTACACGCGGGTGCGACATCCCATCGTTGCCACTTCGTGATAGTAACGATTAGGGTCATCGGCACGCCATTCCTCACTCTGGTTGTAGGTGGCATCGAGGTTGAGGAAGTTAGGGAAGAAACGACGGGATGTGACCTTGCAAGCCAACTGATAGAGGTCGTAGTTGCGGTCCTCAGGCAGATAGTTCACACCACGCTTTTTCTTCCAAATCTGAATAGGGAAGATGGCGGTCTCACCATTGCCCACACCTTCGAACGTGCTCTTCAGCAATTCGCGCATGATGCAACGTCCTTCGGCACTCGTGTCGGTTCCGTAATTGATGGAGGAGAAAACCACCTGATTGCCACCGCGAGAGTGGATGGTGTTCATGTTGTGGATATAGGCTTCCATAGCTTGGTGAACACGCGAAACCGTCTTGTTGATGGCGTGTTGCAAGGCACGTTGTTCGCCCTTCAGTCCGTCGAGTGGTTTGGTCAAGAAATCATCGAGCTCTATATCATAAAGATGTGAGTAGTCCTCGCCCATCACTTGTTCCATGTTGCGCACTTCTTCCTTGAAACTGGAACGAACAAATGGAGCGAGATAGAAGTCGAAAGCAGGGATTGCCTGACCTCCGTGCATCTCGTTCTGAGCTGTTTCCATGGAGATACATGCCAACATACTTGCTGTCTCTATGCGCTTGGCAGGGCGTGATGCTCCGTGTCCAGCTGCGAAGCCGTGCATGAGGATGTTGTCGAGCGGATGCTGCACGCAAGTGAGCGACTTGGTAGGGTAGTAGTCCTTGTCGTGAATGTGGAGGTAGTTGTGAAGCACTGCATCGCGACTTTCCTCACTCAGCAAATAGTCGTCAACGAATGGCTTGGTCGATTCGCTCGAGAACTTCATCATCATGCCTGCTGGCGTGTCTGCGTTCATGTTCGCATTCTCGCGAGTCACATCGTTGTTCTTGATGTTGATGATTTCGAGGAAGATGTCGCGGGTTTTCGCCTTGCGAGCGATACTGCGCTGGTTGCGATAGGCGATGTAGCGCTGAGCCACGTCCTTGCGAGAACTCTTCATCAACTCCAATTCCACGAGGTCCTGAATCTCCTCAACTGTCATCTGTGTGTTGCCATGGTAGGTGATATGGTCTGTGATGCGCTGGATGAGCTGTTCGTCTTCACCCTTGTCGGTGTGCATCATCGCCTTGCGGATGGCAGCCATAATTTTCTGCTCGTTGAAGCCGACGGTACGACCGTCGCGCTTGACTACTGTCTGTATCATACGATATAGATGTTATATTGTTCTTAATAAATAAGGTGGTAATCTTTGTAGAGTCGTGTTTCGGAATGTTCTTCGATGGTTTGTGTCTGATTCATTCATCTTGGACTGTCCCAAAACGTTTACAAAGTTAATACAATTATTTTGAAGGCGAACGTTTTGGGAAACTTTTTCTGTGTTAAAAAATGTCAATCGACTGAAAATCAAAGAGGTAAAAAGTTAAAACGGAAAACTTTAAATTTATTTCGTGCTTTAAACTTTTCCAAAAGGTGTAACTTGTTGACTCCTTAGCTTTTACGATGTTTCATTATTTTGCCCATTGCCTGAAACAAAAAAACAGGGAGGTAAAATCGTCCATTTTCTGCAAATTTATACATAAAACATTCATCAAAAAAGCAAGAAAACAGAATGAAAGAAATTGCGCAGAGGAACTTGCTTCTCTTCCCAAACTGGGAGCCTTTTTACAACTGACTTTTAGTAAAGCGTACGAAGTTTCGGCGGAAAGTAGGGTAGTTGGAGTATCCGCTCTGTGTGTAGATTTCATAGATGGCCATTTCTGGATACTCCTTCATGAGTTTTTGTGCGTGTTGGATTCGGAGGTCGTTGATGAACTCATAGAATGTCATGCCTTTCTCTTTTCTGATGGCGTCAGAAATGTAGGTACGATTAGTACAAAGCAAAGTGGCAAGTCCGTTTAACTGAAGGTCGGGTTGGAGATAGAGCTGTTCATCTACGATGCGTTGCACGATGTGTTCCATCTTTCTGTCTTTGGCGCTGGTCTTGTTGGTCTCAATCTGCAGTAGATGGTCGTTTTGCTCTATGGCAGAAGCTGAATCATCATCTGTTGCTAATGCTTCGTCCGAGTCTTCACTATCTTTCTCCTCATTTGGCATTACTTCCTGCTCCGCCTCCATGATTTCTTGAATGGAGAAGTTCAGCATAAGGCCTTCTCGACCCACACAGAAGAGCAAAGCCGAGAACAAAACAGAGGGAACGGACAACAGCCAGGCAGAAGAATCAAACCATTGTCTGCCGATGATGTTGCAGACGAAAGAAGCTAAAGAAGTGGCGATGAAAATCCAAAGGAGAACTTTCTGACGATGCAGGGAGCGACCCTCAGTGTCAGCAAAGCTGGCTTCAACACGCTGGTTGAATTTCACGATACTTCGTGAACCGAAATGCACCACAGGGATGATTTGCAGGGCAAAGATGGATTTTGTCACCATGTGTGCCACAGCTTGCCACCAAGCCATGCCTGTGAGTTCGGATGTTTCCACCTCATAAAGGTAAGAGTGGATGAAAAGTTTCGTATCCTCGTCATTCATGAGCAGGTATAACAAACCGACTGTCAAGCTACACACCACGGCTGGCAAGAGTGCTATCGTTTTGCGGATTCGTAATCCTCTTATGTTGTCCGAAGTAACAGACTCAAGATAGAGGTAATAGAGAGGATAGACAGCTAAATTGCAAAACGAATAGATGGTGTCGCTGAGGGGAATAAGAGGTAGGATTCTGCTAAAGAAGATGCCATGTCCTAAATAGAGCAGGGTAGCAACGATGAAGAAGATGGCGAGAACGTATCGTTCCCTCCTTCCGCGAAGGTCGAGCAGTATCAGCATGGCGAAAACGGCGCACACGATGATGGGCATGGATATGACAAGAGAATGTATCATAAACAAAGGCAAAGTTAGGCAAATTCCCCGAAGAAACCATCCTAATCGCCGTATTTGTAGATATGAACGTATAAAATTGCAGATATGATAGCTGTAGTTGTAGATATGAGAGAATTATTTGTGGCAGAGAGAGCAGAGCTTGTCTGCTTTTACCTAATTTTGCAAATGCGATGTTTGATAAAAATACTTGTTTAATAAACTATTTCAACAACGGGCAATAGCGAGGATGGTTACTCGTCTTGATGGTCGTGTGGTGGCTTCTGGCAAGGGCACACCATTGCTGAATCTGCCATCAGGCATCTACATCGTTCGACAAGGCAACCAAGCTCGGAAGGTTGTAGTGAAATAAGCAAATTAATTTGTAATCAAGTAAGTTCAAATAATACCTTTCTTTAATTATTTTCTGGCTTCCTCTCTTGCTGTTTTGGCGGAGAGGAAGCTGCTTTTTGGCATTCTATGATAGATGCTTACCCTCCCCACTGATTATCGATTGACCGCTTTTTAACGCTTATCGTTTGTTAGCACTTCTATCCATTTAGCGGACAGGCAAGAATAAGAAAGGATAAAAAAACGCCCACTTGCAAGGGGTGCAAGTGAGCGGGCTATAAAAGCAAATGATGAGTAGTTGGGTTGATATCAGATAATGTGTTGTTATCCTTTTCGTAGAGAAGAGTGTCTTAGAAACCTTATCTTCTTCTGGACCTTTTTCTTGTCGTTGCTTTACGGCTACTGCTTCGGCTACTTGATTTGACAGTAGTCTTTAACTTAGTGTTTGCTTGAGCTATATCAGCTGTGGTTTGACGCTGTTCTGCCTCCATGCGATGGGTAGTGCTTGCCACTGCACGGGATCCACCATAAGCTTGTCTTGTTGTGAAGAAGTCGCTC
>OMTC01000232.1 GCA_900313845.1 uncultured Prevotellaceae bacterium | reverse complement strand
ATTACCCTTTCACCACGTTTGAACCATCTTTGGGTATCGTATCCTATCGCGATAACAAGTCGTTTGTCATTGCGGACATTCCTGGAATCATTGAAGGAGCAAGCGAAGGCAAGGGTTTAGGTACGCGCTTCCTCCGCCACATAGAGCGAAACACGCTCCTACTCTTCATGGTGCCAGGCGACACCGACGACATTAAACATGAATATGAGATTCTGCTCAACGAACTCGCAAACTTCAATCCAGAACTCCTTGACAAAGGCAGAGTCTTAGCCATAACTAAGTGTGACCTCCTTGATGATGAACTCATAGAAATGCTCAAACCTTCGCTTCCCGAAGGTGTCCCAACCGTATTTATCTCTGCGGTAACAGGCTTTGGACTTCAAGAGCTCAAGGATTTGCTTTGGCAGGAAATGAACAGCGAAAGTAATAAAATCGCTGCCATTCAAACCCATGAGAGCATTGTGCATCAGTCTAAGGATTTCTCACATCTACGCCAAGAACTTGAAGCAGAGGGTGAAGACGAGGAAATGGCATGGATGGACGATGAGGACATTGAGGATATTGAAGATATGGATGATTTCGAATATATTGACGAAGAGGAATAGTTCTCTCACATACGTTACTTATGAAACTACTTGAATATGACATAGCACCCGAGGTGCGTTCTTTCTCTACCACCCGCGAAGGTGGATTCAGCGAAGGAAATTATGGTTCGTTCAATGCCAATTCTTATTGCGGAGACAATATCGAAGCGGTGAGGAAAAACCGTCAATTATTGGCTGACGAATTAGGAATCAGCATGGACAACCTCATCTTCACGCATCAGATTCATTCTACTTCCATCCGTCTTGTGAATGATAATTTTCTCAAGATGAATAAAGCAGAACGTTCCAATATGCTCGAAGGAGTTGATGCGCTCATCACTGACAAGACTGGGGTGTGCCTTTGCATCTCTACTGCCGACTGCGTACCGATTGTTCTTTATGACACAAAACTTCATGTTGCAGCTTGCGTGCATGCAGGATGGCGAGGAACTGTTCAGCGCATTGCGGAAACGGCTGTGGAACTGATGAATAAGAATTATGCTTGCCAACCCGAGAACATAAAGGCTGTCTTGGGACCAAGTATCTCGCTCGGGAGTTTTGAAGTGGGTGACGAAGTGTTTAGTCTTTTTCAAGAAGCAGGATTCGACATCGACAAGATAGCACGTCATTATCTTGCTCCGGAAGAGCAAATGCGTTGGCACATCGACCTTTGGGAATGTAATCGACTTCAACTCATTGGCGAAGGTGTGCCTGCTGAAAACATCCAAATCTCAGGCATTTGCACTTTCAAGAATTCAGACCAATTCTTCTCTGCACGAAAATTGGGCATCAAGTCGGGACGCATCATCACAGGTATTATGATTAAAGATAGGTTCTAAAATCAATCCGACATAATTTATAGAACCCACCTAAATAGAATTTCTTCATCTCGTTTATTGAAGTGAGGATTTTAAGCAAAACATCCAATCCATCATGAAAAAAATTATCATATCTCTTTTGGTTCTCATCGTTTCGGCAGCATATCTTTCTTCCTGTCATAGCGATGAAAAGCATGGACGTGCACCAAAGTTTGCCAATATTGAACTCAATCCCAATTCACTGAAAGCAGGTGATTCACTCACTGTTAACATTGCATACGCGGACAGAGGTGAGTATTATGTCAATGCTCCTTTTTCCATTTCATTATCTCGCAACGACTTGTCAATCAGTGTTTTCTCAAAGAAATTCAATAGTGAGAACCTTCCTGAATTCCTTAAGTGTCAAGTACCTGATTCACTCCCTTCTGGCACTTATAACGTTTCTCTCAAATGCGGAAGTGTGAGTCTCACTGCAGATGCCGAAAATGGTACCATTTATGCGGCAGGCAATGAAGTTACAGCCAAACTACGTGTAGAATAATTACAACAATCCTTATGAGCCACCCTCCTTGTCCATGCATAAGCCGGGTGGCTTTTTTCTAATAGAACCTTACTAATTTTAATATCACCACCTCTATGTTAAAAAAATTTCTATCTATTCTTCTGGCATCCATAGCCATTCCTTGCATAACTGTAGTTGCAAACACTCCGAATCGAACTGATTCAGTTTATATTTTCACCTATCACAGTGGTCCTGCTACCGATGGTATCAAACTTGCATATAGTACCGACAAGCATTTTTGGACTCCCATCTCGAACTATAGTTTCGTGAAAAGCGACTATGGCAATTGGGGCGCTAATAAAAAGATGTACTCCCCTTCCCTTTTGTGTGATGGTGGAAAATGGTATGCGATTTGGTCCGTCAATCCTGATGTGAAACAATTTGCCACTACTTATACTGCTGATTTCTGGACATGGAAACCTCAAGACTATCCTTATGTGAATCAAGGTGAAAATGTCGTTGACCCAATCCTCACCAAACAAGCACAGGATTTCATCGTTTCATATCGCACGAATAAGAATACCTACTTTGAAACCCGAAGCACTGATTTCAAGAAATGGAGCACTGCTTCAGCTATTTCAGAGCAGACGTATCGCCAAAGAGAGAAGGTAGCCAAAGTGCTCATCAATGGAACAGAGCAAGTGGGTGAAATCCATCGTGCTCCATCCGCACTTGTGCAAGAACTCGAAATGAAAGTTGGCGATGCAGCACAACGCAATCAGTCCTATAATGAAAGCACACGCGATGATGCACAACGATTTGCACAGGTCAAGGCACTCAAAGGTACTCTCAACATTAACACACAAAACTCAAAACCTATCTCACAGAATCTCATTGGCATCTTCTTCGAGGACATCAACTATAGTGCTGATGGTGGACTTTATGCCGAACTTATTCAAAACCGAGATTTCGAATATTCTCAACTTGACCGCAACGAATGGAATGCAAAGAGTTATTGGGAACTGAAGGGCGAAGGCACAACTTTTGACATTGCCACCGACCAACCTATCCATGCTAATAATTCCCACTATGCTGTGCTCAACACGACTCAGCCAGGAGCTGCTTTGCAGAACAATGGCTTCGATGGCATCGTTATCATGCAGGGTGACAAATATAATCTCTCTCTTTTCCTCAAGAGTCTGAACGGAAAGAATCAGAAAGTGAGGATTCAACTCTTGGATGGTGACAAAGTGCTTGCTCAAACCACACTCACTGCCTCTACTGTTTGGAAACAACTCAAAGCTACACTCAAAGCAACTTCATCTGTTGAGAAAGCAACTCTCTCTATCCAACCTCAAACAGCAGGAAAACTCGCCATCGATTTCGTAAGCCTTTTCCCTCAGAAAACATTCAAGGGAAGAAAGAACGGAGTGGATAGATCTTGGAGATCAAAGACAAGCTCGGAGCAATAGAGGCTATACTCTTTGCAAGCGGCGAGCCTATCGAGCTTTATCGGCTTTCTGAGGCAAGCGGTGTGGAAACGGGAAGCGTCCCCGAACTGATAAATCTGCTCAACGAGCGATATGCCGACAATTGCAGCGGTATATGCATCAAAAAGCTAGACAGCAGTTATCAGATGTGTACCAATGAGAGATTTGCTCCGCAGATTACCGGAACGGCGTCTGTGGATAAAAAGGTAGGTGATTCGTATAGGGCTGATTTTACATTTACAAATACGAGTTCTGCAACACCGTCTTCTTCAAATACTGCCGATTTCTATTATACTATTACTCACGAGTTGAGTACTTCTGTGAATAACGGAACGAATGTTATTTCGTACGATCCTTCGACGGGTGCTATTCTGGCACTTAATGCGGGCAAGGCAACTATCAAATTTATAAATAAGT
>OMTC01000231.1 GCA_900313845.1 uncultured Prevotellaceae bacterium | reverse complement strand
AATGCTGCCACCACCCAGAAACCGCGTTGTGTGGTGGAAGCGATTGCAGAGGAATACTACAACGTGAATGCCAATGTGCATCGCGGTGTTCATTTCCTCAGCCAGCAAGCTACCGAACTTCATGAGGCTTCGCGCGAGACGGTACGTCGTTTCATCAATGCTCGTAGCACTTCTGAAATACTTTTCACCCGTGGCACCACCGAGAGCATCAATCTCTTGGCATTCAGTTTCGGTGAGGCTTTTTGTCACGAAGGAGATGAAATCATCGTCAGTGCGATGGAGCATCATTCCAATATTGTTCCTTGGCAAATGCTTTGCGAGCGTAAGGGCATGCACCTTCGTGTCATTCCCATGACGACTGAAGGAACACTCGATTTGGATGCTTTTGAGCAGATGCTGAATGAGCGAGTTAGAATCGTTTGCGTCACCCAAGTTTCCAATGTCCTTGGACTTGTGAATCCTGTGGAACGCATCATCGAGATAGCTCATGCGCATGATGTTCCTGTTCTTGTCGATGGTGCTCAGAGCACACCACATTTTGTTGTGGACATGCAGGCGCTCGATTGTGATTTCTTTGCTTTCAGTGGTCATAAAATCTACGGACCTACAGGAGTTGGTGTTCTCTATGGTAAAGAAAAATATCTCGAACAGATGCCTCCTTACCAGGGTGGGGGAGAGATGATTAAAAACGTGTCTTTCGAGCGCACCACCTACAACGAACTGCCCTATAAGTTCGAGGCAGGTACACCTGATTATGTAGGTACCCATGCCCTTGCCGTTGCTCTCGATTATGTCTCTTCCATAGGTCTCGACCGTATTCATCATGATGAAGTGGAACTCACTCGCTATGCGTTGGAGCAACTCTCACAGATTGAGAATATCCACATCTATGGTTATCAGAAGGAGAATGGCATCTATGTGCCTCAGTCAAAGACGGGTGTCAATGGTAGTTCTGTCATTTCCTTCAATGTGGGCAAAATCCATCATCTCGACCTTGGCACACTCCTCGACCGTCTCGGCATAGCTGTTCGTACAGGGCATCATTGTGCCGAACCTCTTATGCATCTTCTCGGCATCGAAGGCACCGTCCGTGCTTCCCTTGCCCTCTATAATACTCGCAACGACATCGATGCTTTCATAGCAGGCCTCAAGCGAGTCATACCTATGTTAAATTAAGAATTAAGAATGTAGAATGAAGAATATAAGTAACTCTTCCCATAAGCAAAGAAAATACATTCTTCATTCTTTATTCTTCATTCTTCATTAAATAATTTATATCATGCCATCAATTCCAAAAGGAACACGCGACTTCTCGCCCATTGAAATGGCGAAGCGCAACTACATATTCAATACGATTCGTGAGGTATATGCCCTCTACGGTTTTCAGCAAATCGAAACCCCAGCGATGGAGAATCTCTCAACACTGATGGGCAAGTATGGAGAAGAAGGCGACAAGCTCCTCTTCAAGATTCAGAACTCGGGCGACTACTTCCGTGGAATCACCGACGAGGAACTCCTCTCCCGTGATGCTCTCCACCTCGCTCCTAAGTTCTGCGAAAAAGGTCTTCGCTACGACCTCACCGTTCCGTTTGCTCGTTATGTCGTGCAACATCGTGAAGAATTGGCTCTACCTTTCAAGCGCTATCAGATTCAACCCGTGTGGCGTGCCGACCGTCCTCAGAAAGGACGTTATCGTGAGTTCTATCAGTGCGATGCCGATGTAGTTGGTTCTGAATCCTTGCTCAATGAAGTGGAACTCATGCAGATTATCGACACCGTTTTCACTCGTTTCGGTGTGCGTGTTTGCATCAAAATCAACAACCGTAAGATTCTCTCGGGCATTGCCGAAATGATTGGTCAGGCAGACAAGATTGTTGATATCACCGTGGCTATCGACAAACTCGATAAGATTGGTCTCGACAATGTGAATGCTGAACTGGCAAAGGCTGGTATTCCAGAAGATGCTATTCAGAAACTCCAACCAATCATCCAGTTGAGTGGTTCGAATGCGGAAAAACTCTCCACCATGCGTGAAGTGCTCAAGGATAGTGAAATAGGTCTGAAGGGTGTGGATGAATCTGAATTCATTCTCAGCAAACTCACTTCGCTCAATAATCCAATCGAGCTCGACCTCACCTTGGCACGTGGACTCAACTATTACACAGGTGCCATCTTCGAAGTGAAAGCACTCGACGTGCAGATTGGTTCCATCACAGGTGGCGGTCGCTACGACAACCTCACGGGCATCTTCGGTATGCCAGGTCTTTCAGGCGTGGGCATCTCTTTCGGAGCAGACCGCATCTTCGATGTGCTTAATCAACTCGACCTCTATCCAAAATCAGCTGTCAGCACCACCCGTTTGCTTTTCGTCAACTTCGGACAGGCAGAAGCGGACTATTGCTTGCAGGCACTCCAACAAGTGCGTCAAGCAGGCATCAGTGCTGAAATCTATCCCGACAGCGTGAAGATGAAGAAGCAGATGAACTATGCCAACACCAAGCATATTCCTTTCGTGGCACTTGTTGGTGAAAACGAAATGGCTGCTCAGAAAATCACGCTCAAGAATATGGAAACAGGTGAGCAAACCCTTGTCACCGTTTCAGAGCTCATTCAGATGATAAATGTAGAATAAAGAAAGTGGAATGAAGAATGTATTTTACTCTGCTAAAGAGAAGAGTTACCATCATTCTTCATTCCACATTTTTCATTCTTCATTCTTCGTTCTTCATTCTTCATTCTTCATTTAAATCCCTTAGCCTTATGAATTTCAAATCCCATGTGTTACGCATCGTGATGCCAAGTTTCGTGGCTGTATTATTTACTACACCCACATGGTCACATGCTGCTTCATTGCCTTCTTCGTTGATGAACGAGGAGTTTGGTTCGCTACGAGATATGGATGCAGACAGTGATTCCCTTACCCTGCTAACATCTAAGGACATTGAGAGAAGCAAGAATCGTGGGGCGTATGTTTCTCCGTTCACTTCGTCCGACGCTACTGCTGGTGGTAATTACTATGTGCAGTTCGGGTTGGATATGTCGTTGCAAAATCCATACGGATATAAATTCTCGGAGGTGTTTCCTAAAGGAAAGACATTCGGAATGGATTTGGCTATCGGAAAATGGTTCACACCCGAGGTAGGTCTGCGTGCCAAGTTGAATTGGGAGAACGGACTTCCTTTGCTGAAGAATGACCATGCAGAGTGGCTTGCACCTTTCGGACGCAATGGTATCAGTCATGAAAAGGGTGGCTATCTGGGATTCTATGCGGAAATGCATTTCGACCTCCATCACATTTTTGCTGGCTATCAACCTATGCGGAAATGGAATGCCATCGTCTATCCTCGTACTGGTTTCACCTACGATTTCTCCGTAAGCAAGGGTGCTTTGTTGGTCGGTTTTGGTACGCTTCAGCGTTTCCGCCTTAACAACCGTCTTTCGCTCTTTTGCGATGCTGCCTATCAGAAAGTGGCAAGTGGACATACAGGTGGTTCAGCCAAGAGCACAGGAACAGGTACGGGTAGTAACAGTTATTTTGATGTGAATGTAGGAGTTCAGTGGAATTTGAATCGGGAATCTTTCCCAAAAGTCAGCGAACGTGCCCAAGCCGATCCTGTTGGCAAAGCCCATGCATGGGATTGGTCGTCGAATTGGTTTGTTCAGATGGGTCTCGACATGGCTTTGCAGAATCCCTACGGCTATAGTTTTTCAAAAGTTTTTCCCGAAGGAAAGACTTGGGGCATACAGGCTGCAGTGGGTAAGTGGGTGATACGGAGAAGCTTTGCTGAATCTTCGAAACTTCTTCCTGCCTTACGATGCCAATCGCCGCTGGAATCTCATCTTGCACCCACGTGCAGGACTCGACCGCAACTTTGCCATCGGTTCCTTTTCTCCGATGTTGGGTTTAGGTCTTGAAAACACCTATCGTTTGAGTCGTCGTTTCAGCCTTGCCTTTGATTTCGCCTACCAAGTCACTACCAGTGAATTCACTGGCGACGCAAGCACTACTGGCATGCAGGTGGGTAGTGGTAGCAATGGCTTCTTCGACATGAACCTTGGTGTCATTTTCGATTTGTAATCGTTGCAGGACAAGTAGTTTCTGTGCTTATATCTGAATGCAGAAACTCGTGTGGTAGCTTGGCATTGGTGTGTCCAACAGTTCGAGCGAACCTCCTTGCTTGATAATGATTTGGCGAGAGAGGGAAAGACCGATGCCCGACCCCGTTGCTTTTGTGGTGAAGAACGGAATAAAGATAGAGGAACGCACATCGGGAGGGATAAGTTTCCCGTCGTTGCTGATGGTGATGCTGACCCTACTTGCATTCGAAGTTTCAATTTGATAGGATTGATGATGGTAAGAAGGCTCTATTCTTTCCACCTTCAATCCCATTTTTTTTGCACCTGCTTCCAAGGCATTCTTCACCATGTTGATGAGTACTTGATGTAATAGTGCTGCATCGGTGTGGGCAGTACATGTGGACGGCATATCGATTTCCCACTCTAATTCA